>NZ_JBHYKG010000070.1:0-30624 GCF_042741245.1 Kitasatospora sp. NPDC058965 | reverse complement strand
GGCCTGGAGTTCACGCTCGGCGGGTTCCGCGATCTGAACGGGATGATCACCTCGCACGCGGCGCTGGCCCGCGAGCTCGCGCCGAACCAGCTGAGCACGGTCTGCACCAGCAGGATGGTGGACATCAGCGCCACCCCGACCACCACCGCGGTGGCCGCGACCCGGTAGCGCGGGCCGTTGGCCGCGTCGCCCAGCAGCGAGCGGCGGTTGGTCAGCACCAGCAGGTAGACCAGCACGATCGGGCTGATCAGGCCCTGCAGCACCTGGGTGCCGATGAGCAGCTGGATCACGTCCACCGGGGTGAGCGCGACGATCGCGCCGAGCGCTATCTGCGCGGTGAACAGGCCCAGGAAGAGCGGGGCGTCGCGGAAGCTGCGGGAGACCGATCGCTCCACGCCGGCCGCCTCGCCCACCGCGTAGCTGGCCGACAGCGGCACCACCGCGCCGGCCAGCGCCGAGGCGCCGAGCAGCCCGAGGGCGAACAGCACCTCGGCCCCGCGCCCGGCCACCGGCCGCAGCGCCGAGGCGGCCTGCGCGGCGGACTCCAGCGGACCGGTGCCGCCGATCGCGGCGGCGGTGGCGATGATGATGGTCAGGCTGATCAGGCAGGCGAAGACGGCGCCGATGATCGCGTCGGCCCGGATCAGCTTGTAGTCCTGCGGCTTGGAGCCGCGGTCCACCACCCCGGCGGCGGCGTAGAACTGCATGTACGGGCTGACCGTGGTGCCGATCAGGGCCACCGCCAGCAGGATGAAGTCCTTGTTGGCCTCGACGTGCGGCACCACCAGGTGCTGGCCGACCGCGCTCCAGTGCGGGTGGCCGAGCACCATGGCGACCGGGTAGGCGAAGAAGGCCAGCGAGAAGACCAGGAAGATCCGCTCGGCCCAGCGGTAGGAGCCGAACAGCACCAGCGCCCAGAGCAGCACCGCGGCCGGCGGGATGACCGCCCACTTGGGCACGCCGAGCAGCCCGAAGGCGGCGCCGATGCCGGCGAACTCGGAGACCACCAGGCCGGTGTTGGCGAGCATCAGGCAGGCCACCGCCAGCGCGGTCAGCCGCAGGCTGAACTGCTCGCGGATCAGTGCGCCCAGCCCCTTGCCGGTGTAGGCGCCGAGCCGGACCGCCATCTCCTGCACCATCACCAGGGCGACGGTGACCAGCACCATGAAGAAGAGCGTGCCGTAGGTGTACTGCGAGCCGGCCGAGGCGTAGGTCGCGATGCCGGCCGCGTCGTTGCCGGCGTTGGCGGCCACCAGGCCGGGGCCGGCGATCAGGGCCAGCGCGGCGATCCGGCCCCAGCGCCGGCGCGGGGCGGGCCGGCCGGCGGCCGCGGTCTCGGCCGCGGCGGCGGGCGACGTGCCCGTGTCCAGGTCGCTGGTCACTGCAGGAACCTCCGGAAGTGCAGCCGGCCGCGCTCGGGCAGCAGGGCGTCGAGAATGTCGTCGGCCAGGATCCGGCCGAGCGGGCGGTCGGACTCGTCGACCACCAGCAGCGAGGAGGCCCGGGCGGCCACCAGGCGGTCGGCGGCCTCGGCCAGCCGGGTGTCCGGACGGACCGTCACCGGCGAGCCGAACTGGGTCAGCCAGTCCGTCAGGTCGGCCAGCACGGTGGTGTCCTCGGCCACCGCCAGGTCGAAGAGCGGGATGTCGGCGATCAGCCGGCCCTCCTTGTCCAGCACCGCCACCGCGTCGATCTCGGTGCGGTGCTCGGCCTGGGCGGCCAGCTCGGCCCGGATCTCGGCCACGCTCTGCCCCGGCGCGGCGGTGATCAGCAGCGTGGTCATCGCCCCGCCGGCGGTGCCCTCACGGTGCTTCAGCAGGCCGCGCAGCTCGGCGGCCTCGCCGGCCGGCATCCGCGCCAGCAGGGTCTCCCGCTCGCCGGGCGCCAGGTCGCGCAGCGCGTCGGCGGCCTCGTCCGGCTCCATCTCGTCCACCAGCCGGGCGGCGTGCTCCGGCGGTGCCTCGCGCAGCAGGTTCTCCAGCTCGGTGGGCTCCATCTCCTCCAGCGCGTCGGCCGCCTGCTCCGGCTCCAGCCAGCCGAGCAGCTGCTGGCGCTCGGTGCGGCCGAGGTCCTCCAGGATGTCGGCGAGCTCGGCCGGGCGCAGCTGGTGCAGGGCCGACCGGGAGGCGCGCAGCCGCACCTCGGCCGGCCCGGCGGTGGCCTGGGCGCCGAACGGGGCCACGGCCTGCCAGTCCAGCACCCGGTCCGGGGTGGGGCGGACCTGCCAGCGGCGCGGGCCGAGGCGGCGCAGCAGGGTGGGCAGCGAGACGTCCACGCCGACCAGCACCACCCGGCCGGTGAGCGGCGCGAGGTACAGGTCGGCGGCGCGGGTCACCTGCACCCCGTCGACGTCGACCAGCTGGTGGTCCATCACGTCGCGGGCCAGCAGCACCTCGCCGGGCCGGCGGCTGAAGTCGCGCAGGTCCACCCGGGCGGTGCGCAGCCGCACCTGGCCGGCCTGCACCCGCTCGATCCGGTCGGCCGCCAGGAAGGCGCGGCGCCGGCCGATCCGGATGATCAGGCCGGTGACCGGCGGGTACGGGTCGGTGCCGTAGAGCTTGGCGACCACGTCGACCACCCGGCCGACCTCCTCGCCGGCCTGGTTGGTCACCGGACCGCCGACCAGACCGGCCAGCGAGACCAGCGAGGCCCGCACGGTGCGGCTGGTGGTCGCGCGCTGGTCGAGGCCGGTGCGCCGCTCGCGCAGCCGGGAAGCAGTGGTCATGAACAGAGTGTTGCTGGCCAAGGTGAACACCCCCTAGCCCCGGTGTGGAACCGGGGCGCCGGGCGGCGACGGGCAGCACGCGTTCCAGGGACGGGCGCCGGGACGGGGCGTCAGGAACGGGTGGACAGCACCGGGCCGCGGAAGGTCGGTGAAGTGGAAGCGGGGAAGGGCCGACTATGGCCCGGACTACTGTCCATCTCGCCTCCCTCCCGGATGTCCTGTTGAAGCCGCGTAAAGAATAGGGCCTGGGAACCCCCGGTCGGTCCATCCATGACCAAGGTTTGACCTCATACCAGCACCTCGCGCCCCGGCTCGGAGTCCGCGTCCTCCAGGTGCCAGTGCAGGTCGCGCACCCCGGGTTCGAGCGACAGGCGGCTGACCACCTGCTCCAACGCGGCGGTCACGTCGCCCTCCACCGCCACCGTGGCGCGCAGGCCGGTGACGTCGCCCTCGGCCTCGCGGCGGGCCCGCAGGCCGGTCGGGGCCAGCCGGGAGCCGGCCAGCGCCTGCACCAGCAGGGCCCGGACGTGCGTCTCGGCCTGCCGGTCGCAGCGCAGGTGCACGGTGGCGAGCAGCTGCGCGTCCGGGTCGCTGCCCGCCGCCGGCGCGCGGTCCAGCAGCCGGGCGGCCGGGCGCAGGACCAGGTGGACGGCGAGCACCGAGAGGGTGCCCAGCACCGCCAGGTCGATCCGGCCGGACGCGGCCAGCACCCCGACCGCCGCCGAACACCACAGCGTGGCAGCGGTGTTGAGGCCGCGGACGCCGCCGCCGTCCTTCAGGATCACGCCGCCGCCGAGGAAGCCGATGCCGGAGACCACGTAGGAGGCGACCCGGGTGGGGCTGCCGGTGTCGCCGACCGCCTCGCTGTACAGGACGAACAGGGTGGCCCCGGCGGCGACCAGGGCGTTGGTGCGCAGGCCGGCCATCCGGGCCCGCCACTGCCGCTCCACCCCGATCAGGGCGCCGCAGCCGACGCCGGTGGCGAGCCGGAGCAGGAAGTCGTAGGTCGTCAGGGTGTGCACGGGCACCTCCCGGTGAACTCGGGGGCACGCGGCGGCGCTCCCCACCGTGCGGGCGCGCAGACTGACGGGCCGTCACGCCGGGAACGGGCGCACGGGGTCAGGCGCGGCAGCTTCGCGCGGGAGAGGGGTTCATCGCGTGCCGGGACAGGACGAGGACAGGCGGATGCGGGGTCGTTTGTGACCCGGACTGGTACTGGCTTCCATGTCTCTCGCCTCCTCCCGGCCGGACGCACCGGTCACGGTGCGCTGAATCGACGCGGCAAGGAGCTCACCGGCACGCACGCGGCTGCCGATTCACCCCAACTCGTCAGAGCTTTGGCACTCCACGGCGTGATCCCCGCCCTGCGGCGCGGGAAGCCACTTGGGATCAACCCTTAACTCGGGAAGACCTGTCCTGAACCTGGGCGTCTCTCGACGTCGTCGGGTCAGTGGCCTGTGTCCGTGAAGACGCCTCACCGAACGAGGTGCCTTTCAAACCTGGACAAGCTTAAACCCCCGGCGCGCACGAAGTTGCGTGCTTTACCTAACCTTGACCTTCTCGGTCGGCGGCCGCGGCGTCGGGGCGGGCGTCAAGGTGGCGTGAAAGCGGGCCGGTTCCGCGTAGTCGGAGCGTCAAGAGCGGGTGCGGGCAGGGCGGATCGGGTCTCCACTGGTAGCTGGAAACGGTCCGCCCGGACCCGGGCGCCGTGCTCGCAGCAGTGGAAGGAAGCGATCCGCCATGACCGATCTCCAGGTGGCCGCCCTGGTGGCGTCCGACGAGCGCCGGTCCCGGCCCGCGGTGCCGCCGGCGCTGCGCCCGGTGTCCCGGCGGGCGCTGCCCGCGCCCGCCGCCCGTCCGGCCGAACCGCCGGAACCCGTCGAACCCGGCCCGGGGCCGGCGGCCGCGCACTGCCGGTTCGCCCTCCGCTACCTGGACTGACCGCCGTGGCCGCCGCCGCCGGGCCGCGCCCCGGCACCGACCCGCTGCGCTTCGTGCCGGTCCGCACCGTGGCCGGCGTTCAACTGCTGCGCTTCTTCCGCCGCCGGGACGGCGGCCGCTGCGCCGTGGCCTTCAGCTCGGTCCGGGCGCTGCACGAACTGCTCGGACCGGAGCAGGAGTTCGCCGAGCTGACGGAGCGTGCGCTGCGCGCGCTGAGCGAGCCGGTGGGGGTGCGCCGGATCTGCCTGGACCCGAGGCTGGTGGCCCCGCCGGTGCTGCCCGCCGCACCGCCGGTGGACCCGGCCCCGCCGCGCCGGCCCGCCGCGGTGGTGGCGGACGGCTGACGGCGACGGCCCGCCCCCGGCGAGCGGGGGCGGGCCGGGTCGGCGGCGGTGCGGCTCAGGCGGTGCGCTCGCGCCGGCCGAGGTACGCCACCAGGCCGATCACCAGCAGCAGCACCGCCAGGCTGACCTGGCCGGTGCCCAGCGCCAGGCCGCCGCGGGCCTTGCTCACGCCGAGCCAGTCGGCGAACGAGGCGCCCAGCGGGCGGGTGAGCACGTAGGCCCACCAGAACGAGAGCACCGGGCCGAGCCGGAGGAAGCGGTGCGCCAGCGCGGGCACCAGGATCAGGCCGGCGAACAGGAAGCCGGAGCTCAGGTAGCCCAGCCCCAGGGTGGCGGCGGTCAGGTCGCCGACCGCGGTGCCCAGCGCGAAGGTGGTCATCACCGCGGCCCAGTAGAACAGCTCCCGGCGGGTCCCGGTGATCTCGTGCACCGACAGGGTGCCCTCGACCTTGTACCAGAGCCCGAAGAGCGCGAGCAGCAGCACGCCGAAGCCGGAGGCCGAGACCGCGTAGGGGATGCCGACGACGACGTGCAGCACGTCGGCCGCCATGGTGCCGAAGACGCTGACCATCACCACGGCCAGCCAGTAGACCGCGGTGACGTACCGCCGGGTCCGCAGCTGCCAGACCAGCGCGGCGGCCAGGGCCAGGAACGCGGCGCCGACCGCGAGGACCGGGTCGAAGGTCTTGGCCAGGTAGTCCGACGTGGTCTCGCCCATGCCGGTGGTGAGGATCTTGGTCAACCAGAACAGGCCCGTGACCGCCGGGACCTTGCTCAGCGCCGAGCCGGCGGTGGTGGCGGCGCGGTGCGGCCGCGGTGACTCGGTAACCGTGATGCCGGAGATGACGGCACCCCTCTCAGGACGGGGAAGACAGGTCTCAGGACGGGGAAGACAGGGGAAGACAACGGTGCGGACGGCGCGGACGGCCGGTCCGGCGTCTACGGCAATGTAGACGGTCTGCTTCCGGGGCGTCCAACCGCCCCGGGCGTGCCGGTTCGGGCGTCGGGCGCGGGCGGTATAAAGGGCTCCATGACCAGGAAGTCGTCCGCCTCCGTGACACTGGAGGACGTTGCCCGGGTGGCCGGGGTGTCGCGTGCCACCGTCTCACGGGTGGTCAACGGCCGGGCCTCGGTGGACCCGGCGTTGCGCTCGGTGGTGGAGCAGGCGATCGCCGCCACCGCGTACGTGCCCAACCGGGCGGCCCGCTCGCTGGTCACCGGCAGCACCGGCTCGATCGCGCTGGTGGTCTCCGAGGAGGGGCTGCGGACCGCGCAGCGGCACCCCGCGGACGAGCAGCACCCGAGCTTCGCCGGCCGCATCTTCACCGACCCGTTCTTCGGCCGGGTGGTCGGCGGCGTGATGGGGGAGATCCGGCCGCGCGGCGTGCAGATGGTGCTGCTGCTGGTGGACGACGAGCAGTCGCGCCGGCAACTGCTCAACTACCTGCGCCAGGGCCACGTGGACGGGGTGGTGCTGATCTCCACGCACGCCGAGGACCCGCTGCCCGAGTGGCTGGCCGAGGCCGAGGTGCCGGCGGTGATGTCGGCCCAGCCGGTGCGGCCGGTGCCGATCGGCTGGGTCGAGGTGGACCAGCGCGGCGGGGTCGGCCTGGCGGTGGACCACCTGGTGGCCGACGGGCGCCGCCGGATCAGCACGGTGACCGGCCCGCTGGACACCCCGGCCGCGCGCGAGCGGCTGGCCGGGTTCCGCGAGCGGCTGGTGGCGCACGGGCTGGCGCCGGCCGCCGAGGTGGAGGGCGACTTCACCCAGGCGGGCGGGGCGGTGGCGATGCGCCGGCTGCTGGAGCTGGCCCCGGACACCGACGCGGTCTTCGTGGCCTCCGACCTGATGGCGCTGGGCGCGCTGCCGGTGCTGCACCGCAGCGGGCGGCGGGTCCCGTCGCAGGTGGCCGTGGTCGGCTTCGACGACAGCAGCGCCGCCCTGGCCTGCGACCCGCCGCTGACCACGGTGCGCCAGCCGGTCGAGGAGATGTCCGCCCGGATGGTGCGCCTGCTGCTGGACCGGATCGCGGACCCGGCGGGCGAGCCGGGCGCCGCCTGGTTCGAGGCCACCCTGGTGGTGCGGGACTCGGCCTGAGCCCCGCAGCGCCACGGCCTCACCGGGGCCCGCAGCGCCACGGCCTCACCGGGGCCCGCAGCGCCACGGCCTCACCAGGGTTGCTCCAGCCAGGCCGAGAGCGCCCAGCGCCAGTGCAGGGCGTGGTCCAGCACGCGCTCGGGCGGTGCGGCCCGGCCGAACGGGGTGAGTTCGGCGAGGCGGCGCAGGCGGTGCTTGACGGTGTTGGGGTGCAGGTGGAGCGCGGCGGCGGTGCGGTCGATCCGGCTGCCGCGGTCCAGGTAGTCCAGCGCGGTGCGGGCCAGCCGCCGGTGCGCCGGGTCGGCGGGGTCCAGGTCCGCGAGCAGCTCGGCGGCCAGCAGCCGGCCCAGCTCCTCCGCCGCGTCGGTGGCGACCGGGACGGCGAGTCCGGTGAGCCGCCTGGTCCCGGTGAGCCCGCGCCGGCGGGCGGCCGCCAGCGCCGCCCGGGCCAGCCGGTAGCCGGCGGGCAGGTCGGCCGCGGGCACCGGACCGGCGGTGACGGTCAGCTCGGGCCGGGGCTCGGGCGGTCGGCCGGTGAGCACGCAGAGGTGGCCCTCGACCAGCGCCGACGCCCCGTCGACCGAGACGTGCTGCTGGGGGTCGGTCACCTCGCCCAGCAGCAGGTGGTACCGCCCGCCCGGATCCAGGCCGGCGGCCGCCAGCCGGTCCAGCGCCCCGTCCACCAGCACCTCGCGCAGCGCCTGGATCCGCGCGGCCCGGCCGGCGGCCAGCAGCCGCAGTTCGGTCTCCTGGTAGGCCACGATCAGCCGGTGCTGCAGCTCGCCCGCGTGCGCGTCGAGCTCCACCATCACCTCGACCAGCTCCGGCAGCGCGGGACCGGAGCCGTCCAGCCCCTCGGCGACGCAGCGGAACACCTGGTTGCGGGCGGCCCGGAAGCCGTCCAGCAGCGCGGCCAGCGGCACCCCCTGCACCGCCCGGTCGGCGGCCAGCCGGGCCGCCGACCGCAGCTGCTCGCGGTCCAGCCCGCCGGTGTCCAGGAAGGCGGTGGCCACCGCGGCCAGCAGGGCGGCGATGTGCCGGCTGACCTCCTGCTCCGGCAGTGCGCCCACCTGGGGCGAGGCGGTCCGGGCGGCGTCCACCACGGACTGCAGCACGGCCGGGTCGGCCCGCAGCCGCGCCATCACCCGCCGGACCGCCACCCGCGCCGGTGCGGCCACCCCATCACCGTCCCGTCGGAGCGTCAGCCCCGGCTCGCGGACAGGGCGTTCAGTGCGGACGGGTCCATCCTGGCCGCCCGCTCGCGCTGCGGGAAGGTGCCGACCGGCACCCGGGCCACCTCGGTGGCGGTCGCGTAGTCGACCACCGACACCTGGCCGGCCTGGCTGAGCGAGACGAAGCAGTACCGGTCGTCCGGACCACCGCTGGTGGCCCAGTACGGCAGGCTGCCGGTGGGGTAGTCGACCCGCCCGGCGGTGAACAGCCCGTCGGTGGTGACGATGGCGGTGTAGTCGTCGATCGTGCCCACGTCGCAGAGCCGGCTCTGGTCGCCGGAGAGGGCCAGCCCGTGGTGGGCCGAGTTCTTCGGGTAGGAGTCCGGGGCCAGCGCCTGCCCGGCGGGGCTGAACGGCATCGGCACGGTGGCGGTGGTCCGCCCGGAGTCCAGGTCGTAGCGGACGAAGCCGTTGAAGTAGGAGAGCTCGGTGTAGAAGGTGGTCCCGTCGGCGGCCAGCACGTTGGGCCGGATCCCGTGCGGGAAGTTCCAGGTCTTGACCACCTTGAGGGTGGTCGCGTCGACCTTGGTCAGCTGGAAGGCGCCCTTGAGGAACTCCAGCGCCTGCGGGAAGGTGACCACCCCGATGCTGGAGTTGTAGATGTACTTCCCGTCCGGGGTGAAGTCGTTCTGGTGCGGATAGGAGCCGGTCGCGAAGGTGCCGACCACCGCGCCGGTCGCGGTGTCCAGCACCTCGGCCTCGTTGGCGGTGGTCGCCGAGACCACCCAGCGGGTGCCGTCGGGGGAGAGCGCGGCGTGGTCGGCGTGGAAGCCGTCCAGCCGGGTGCGCCAGAGCTGGCGGTGGGTGGCCAGGTCGTAGGCCACGGTGTCGTCCAGGTTGCCGCGCGAGACGTAGAGGGTGCGGCCGTCGGGGGAGAGCGCGACGTCGTCCACGAAGCGGTCGCCGCCCTCGACGCCCTTGACGATCGCGTAGCCGGCCCGCTGCACCAGGTCCATCTGGTCCAGGCGCTGCTGCAGGTCGGGGATCACGTCGAAGCTGCCCAGGTTGGCGAAGGTGCGGGCGTCCACGAAGCTCACCGTGCCCGACTGGCTGTTGCCCACCAGCAGCACGTCGCGCAGGTCGGCCCGGTCGGCGTGCGCGCCGGTGGCGGCCAGGGCCGGGCCGGCCAGCGTCAGCAGGGCGACCGAGCCGCGCACCAGTCGGCTGCGCAGGGTCCGGGCGGTCATCGGCGCTCCTCTCAACGGGTCGCCGCGCCGGGAGAGTTGACGCGGCTGCGGCAAGTGTGGCCGCGGCGGCGGCGCGGGGCCATGGCCGCGGTCGCCAACGTTGGTCCGGGCGGTTGGCGGTCGCGGACAACGGCGCGGACCACGGCTGTGGGCAACGACTGCGGACCACGGCCGCGGTCGGGGGTGCGCAGCAGGTGCACGGGTCGGCGCGCGGGGTCGGTGTACAGCGCAGGTGTACAGCCAGGCTGGACAGTCCGCCCCCGGAGGATCTAGCGTGGGGGCATGGAACCGACCCCCGTGCCCACCGCCGACCCGGCCGCCCGCGCCGCGCGCCGGGCCCGCCGGGAGCGGCGGACCGCGGCGACGCCGCCGGATCGGTCCAGCGGCGCGTGAGCAGCGCCCGGACCCTGCTGCGCCGCACCGACCGCCCGGCCCCCGGCGGCTTCGACCGCCGGCTGGTCGCGCCGATGGTCCTCGGTTCGATCCTCAACCCGATCAACTCCTCGATGATCGCGGTCGCGCTGGTGCCGATCGGCGCGGCCTTCGGCGCCCCGCCGTCCCGCACCGCCTGGCTGGTCACCGGGCTCTACCTGGCCACCGCCGTCGGCCAGCCGGTGATCGGCCGGCTGGTGGACAGCTACGGACCGCGGCGGCTCTACCTGATCGGCACCGGTCTGGTGGGCCTGGCCGGCCTGTTCGGGGTGCTGGCGCCCAGCCTGGGCCTGCTGATCGCCGCCCGGGTGCTGCTCGGCCTCGGCACCTCGGCCGCCTACCCGGCGTCCATGTACCTGACCCGCAGCGAGGCCCGGCGCACCGGGCAGCAGAGTCCCGGCGCGGTGCTCACCGCCCTGGCGGTGGCCAACCAGACGGTGGCGGTGATCGGCCCGACCCTGGGCGGGCTGCTGATCGGCGTGGCCGGCTGGCGGGCGGTGTTCACCGTCAACCTGCCGCTCTCGCTGGCCTGCCTGGTGCTCGGGGCGCTGCGGCTGCCGCGGACGCCCAAGACCCCGGGCGCGACCCGGGTCGACCTGCCCGGCATGGGCCTGTTCGCCGCCCTGCTGCTGTCGCTGATGCTCTTCCTGATGGACCCGGCGGCCGACCGCTGGTACCTGCCGGTGCTCTGCGCGGCGGCCGCCGCCGGCTTCGCGGTGCGCGAACTGCGCTGCGCCGGGCCGTTCGTGGACCTGCGCCTGTTCGGCGGCAACCGGCCGCTGCTGGCCACCTACCTGCGCCAGCTGCTCAGCTACACCGCCTCCTACGCGTTCCTGTACGGGTTCACCCAGTGGCTGGAGCAGGGGCGCGGGCTGAGCGCGGCCGCGGCGGGGCTGATGCTGCTGCCGCAGGCCGCCGGCGGGCTCGCGGTCTCCTGGCTCACCGGCCGCAACCCGGCGGTCCGCGGCAAGCTGCTGGTCGGCGCCTGCTGCCAACTCGCCGCCTGCGCGGGGCTGCTGCTGGCGGGCGGGGGCAGCCCGATCTGGCTGCTGCTGGCCGTGGGGGTGCTGATGGGCGTCCCGCAGGGGCTGAACGGGCTGGCGAACCAGAGCGCGCTGTACCGGCAGGCCCCCGCCGAGCGGATGGGTTCGGCGGCGGGACTGCTGCGCACCTTCATGTACCTGGGCGCGCTGGGGGCCTCGGCCGCCACCGCCGCCTTCTTCCCGCACGGCGCCGGCACGGGCGGTCTGCACCGGCTGGCGCTGTTCATGGCGGCCGGCGCGGTGCTGCTGCTCGCGGCGACCGTGCTGGACCGCTCGTTGTCCGCCACCGACTGAGGAAGCACCGACCATGACACTGACCACGTTCGACCCCCGGACCGCCCTGGTCCTGATCGACCTGCAGCAGGGCATCGTCAGCCTGGAGACCGTGCCGCACACCGCCGCCGAGGTGGTGGAGCGCGCGGTCGAGCTGGCCGACGCCTTCCGCTCGCACGACCTGCCGGTCTTCCTGGTCCGGGTGAGCTTCGGCGACGGCGACCGGGTGCCCGGTCGCACCGAGGCCGCCGCCGGTGCGGCCACCCCGCCGGCCGGCTGGGACGAGATCGTGCCGCAGCTGGCCGACCCGGCCGCGGTGACCGTCACCAAGCGCAACTGGGGCGCCTTCTACGGCACCGACCTGGACCTGCAGCTGCGCCGCCGGGGCGTCACCCAGATCGTGCTCGGCGGCATCGCCACCAGCATCGGCGTCGAGTCCACCGCCCGCGCCGCCCACGAGCACGGCTACCACGTCTCGCTGGTCACCGACGCGATGGCCGACCGCAGCGCGGAGAGCCACGCGCACAGCATCGAGCGGATCTTCCCCCGGCTCGGCGAGCTGGGGACCACGGCCGAGGTGGTGGAGCTGCTGGCGAAGACGCGCTGACGCCGGCGCGGGCCGGCGGAGCGTCCGGACGTTCCGTCGGCCCCGGGGACCCGGCCCGCGGGCGCGGTCACGCCGCGGGCCTGCGGGTGGCGCGGCCGCCCTTGGAGACGACGGTGGTGACGTTCATCCGCTTGCTCAGCCGGTAGGTCAGCAGCGGGCTGCCGCTGACCGTCTCCTTGTACGCGACGGCGATCCGACCGGTGAGGTGCAGTCGGCGCGGGGTCTCGTCGGCCTTGGTGAACTGGATGACCGCGTCCCGGCGGCCCAGGCTGACCGGCTGGTGGACGTAGCCGAAGCGGAAGGGCCGCACGGCCTTGCCGCGGACCAGCCGGGCGATGGCGTCGGCGGTGTACTGGGCGGTGGGCAGGCCGCTCTGGCAGGTGCCGTGCAGCTGCCCGTAGGCCAGCCGGACGGCGGCGGCGTCGCCGACGGCGTGGATCTCCGGGTGGGAGACGGACCGCAGCGTGGCGTCCACCCGGACGAGGCCGCGGTCGTCGGTGGCGATCCCGGCGCGGGCGGCCAGCGGCGACACCTTGACCCCGGCGGTCCACAGGCAGGCGTCGGAGTGGACCAGGCGGCCGTCGGCCAGTTCGACGGCGTCCGGCAGCACCTTGGTGATGCGGGCGCCGGTCTCGACGGTCACGCCGAGGCGGTCCAGGGCGCGGTGCAGGTGGGCGCGGGCCCGGGGGCCCATCATGGCGCCGGGCTCCTCCCGGCTGATCAGGGTGACGTGCAGGCCGGGGTGGCCCTCGGCGATCTCGGCGGCCGCCTCGATGCCGGTCAGGCCGCCGCCGCAGACGGTGACGGCACCACCGGTCGCCGCGAGCGCGGCGAGCCGGGCGGCGAACCGGCCGGCGGTCTGCGGGCTGTCGAGGGTGTGGGCGTGGACGTCGGCGCCGGGGACGTTCGCGGTGTCGGTCGAGCTGCCGAGCGCGTAGACCAGGGTGTCGTACCCGAGGTCCCCGGTGCCGTCGACGGTGACGGTCCGGGCCTCGGGGTCGATGGCGGTGACGGCGCCCCGCACGAACGCGACGCCCGTCCCGGCGAGCAGGTCGGGGATCCGGTGCTCGGCCAACTGCTGCCCGGCGGCGACCTGGTGCAGCCGCAGCCGCTCCACGAACCGGTCGGACGCGTTGACCAGGGTGATCCGCGCGCCGGTCCCGCGGGTGCGGTGGGCCAGCCGGACGGCGCTGAACATCCCGGTGTAGCCGGCGCCGACGATGACGATGCGGTGGCCGTTGCCCATCTCGATCTCCCCTGTCCGGCACCGGCTTCGGTTGCCGGTGACGCCCATGGGACAGCGGACCCGCCCCGGGCGTGACACGGGCCGCAGGTGAGCTGCGTCACACCTGGGGCGGGTGTCGGGGATCGGCCGAACCGGCTCCTCGTTCGGGTGCGTCCCGACCTGTGGCGACGTCAGGAGCCGTACCACCCCGAGGACCAGGAGCCGCCCGATGCCGGACGAGACCGCCGTGTACCCCGCCCCGTGGCCGCCCGCCCCGATCAGGACGGAGCGGCTGGTGCTGCGCGAGCCCGAGGCAGGGGACCGCGCGCGCTACGTCGAGCTGCTGGTGTCGCCGGAAGTGGGGACCTACCTCGGCGGCCCGAAGGCGCGTGACCAGGTCGAGCGCGACGTGCCCGGGGCGCCCGAACGGCGCCCCGGGCTCTTCGTCGTCGAGCGGGCCGGGGCGCTGATCGGCACGGTCATGCTGTACCGGCGGGCGGGGCAGGTCGAGCGGGCGCCCGGGAAGATCGAGCTCGGCTACCTGTTCCTGCCGCAGGCGTGGGGGCACGGGTACGCCGCCGAGGGGTGCGCGGCGGCGCTCGACTGGCTCGACGGCGCGCTCCCCGACGAACCGGTGGTGCTGGCCACCCAGACCGCCAACGCCCGCTCGATGCGGCTGGCGGCGAAGCTGGGCTTCGTCGAGGTGGAGCGGTTCCAGGCCTGGGGCGCCCAGCAGTGGTTCGGCGAGCGGCCGTCGGCGTCGGGCCGGGGCCGCCCGGCCCGACGTACCGTGGCCGCGCGGTGAACCTCCCCGTCACCCTCCACCAGGCGCGGCTCGGACCGGTCGGGTTCACCGTCGTCCGGCCCGCGCGGCCGCTGGAGCGTGCCGTGCTGCTCGACCGGGACCGGTACC
Source organism: Kitasatospora sp. NPDC058965 (assembly GCF_042741245.1). NCBI lineage: Bacteria > Bacillati > Actinomycetota > Actinomycetes > Kitasatosporales > Streptomycetaceae > Kitasatospora > Kitasatospora sp. NPDC058965. The sequence continues at coordinate 16,604 of NZ_JBHYKG010000070.1, read as the reverse complement.
TCGACGCCTGCCTCGACCAGGAGGCGGCGGAGCGGATCGGGGCCCTGTGGCTGCTGGCCGCCCGCTCGCCGCGGGCGCTGGTGCACCTGCCGATCCGCGGCAACGGGGTGGTGGGGGAGGACGGTGCGCGTCCGCTGGACCTGGTGCTGCTGCACCACTCGCTGCAGTTCGCGCCCTCGCGGTGGAAGGAGCTGCGCGGTCGGCTCGGACCGGGCCGGCCGCGGACCCTGTCGCTGCCGCAGCCGCCGGAGCCAGCGGCGGTCGACCACGCGGCGCGGCACCACCGGGAGAACCGCGACCTGTTCCACCAGCACCTGCACGCGGAGACGCTCTTCCTGACCGGCAGCGCGAAGCTGTTCCGGGAGACCGCGCACCACTTCCCCGACCTCGCCCGCCGCGGGCCCGGTCGGGCGCCGGCCGGGTCGGGCCACCCGCACGTCTGCGCGGAGCTCCACTCCAACGACGGCGTCCTCGGCAACGCCCGGGAGATGCACTTCGCGTACTGCCCGGACTGGGAATGGGCCGGTCCGGCGGAGCGCCGGGGGCGAACCGGTGGGCCGGCCACCGGACCGCCCCCGGCAGCGGGCGGGCCTGATCAGCCGCGCCAGTCGGGGGCGCGGCCGCTGAGCGCGAGCGCGCGGTCGAAGGCGCCGGCACCGGCGGGGGCGGTGAGCGCCGGGCCGTAGCCGCCGTTGGCGCGGGCCTGATCGGCGATCCGCTCGACGGCGCCGAGCAGCTCGGTGCCCGCCTGCTCGCTGACCTCGAAGGGCTGGCCGGTGGCCCGGGCGAGGTCCCAGCCGTGCAGGCCGAGCTCCTGGAGGGTGACGGCGGCGGCGATGCTCGCGGGGATGACGCCCGGGCCGAAGTCGGTGTCACCGGTCATCGCGTCCGGGCGCAGCCAGGCCTCGGCCGCGCGCTCGGCGCTGGCGGCCACCGCGGCGGGCTCGGTGACGGCGCCCGGCGCCCCGGTGCGGGGGAGCTTGGCGGCCGCGCGGGCGGAGTCGGGCAGCACGCTGCCGAGGTGGGTGAGCAGCTCGGCGACGGTGAACCGCTCGCACGGGGTGCCGGCGGTGAGCCGGTCGGCCGGGACGGCGGCGGCCGTGCGGGCGAACAGGGCGGCGAGTTCGGTCATGGCGGTCTGCATGGCGGGGTCCTCGGGACTCGTGGGGCGATTGCTTAAGTCGAGACTAAAATAACGACCGGTGGCCCCGCAAGCTGAAGCCCCGACTAAAATGTCCGTCATGGAAGCGGTCCAAGCGATAGCGGAACCCCGCCGGCGCGAGATCCTGCGGCTGGTCTGGGAGGACGAGCTGTGCGCGGGTGACATCGCGGAGCGGTTCGAGGTCACCTTCGGCGCGGTCTCCCAGCACCTGAAGGTGCTGCGCGAGGCCGGCCTGGTCACGCTGCGCCAGGAGGGGCGGAAGCGGTACTACCGGGCCGACCGGGAGGCGCTGGGACCGCTGGCGGCCTACCTGCAGTCGATGTGGGCGCAGAAGCTGGACGTGCTGGCCGAGCTGGCGGAGGCCGCCGAGCGGGCCGAGGGATCGAAGGGGACCGGCGGATGACGACCGATCAGGTGGTGCTGGAGCGGCGGATCGCCGCCCGGCCGGAGACGGTGTTCTCCTTCTTCACCGACCGCGAGAAGTGGCTCTCCTGGATGGGCCGGGACGGCGAGTTCTCCTTCGTCCCGGGCGGCGCGTACCGGACCAACGTCAACGCCGACCACTGGGCCGCCGGTGCGTTCCTGGCGGTGGACCCGTACCACCGGGTGGTCTTCACCTGGGGCTGGGAGGGCGGCGACATGGGGGTGCCGCCCGGTGCCAGCACGATCGAGGTGACGCTGGCCCCGGACGGCGAGGGCACCGTGCTCACCTTCGTCCACCGCGACCTGCCGCACGAGGCCCGCGCGCCGCACTTCGAGGGCTGGATCCACTACCTGGACCGCCTGGTGGTGGGCGCCGAGGGCGGTGACCCGGGGGCGGACGCGTGGCGGGACGGGGCCTGAGGCCCGTCCGCGCCGCCGCCGGGCCCCGTCGGGGCCGTCAGGGGGTCGGCCCCGCCCCGTCCGCCGCCAGGTGGCCGTAGCCGCCGGCCGTCCAGACCCGGCGGCGGAACTCCGGCAGGTCCACCGGCCGGGACGGCGCGGCCGGGGTGCCCGGGAAGTGCACCGCGCCGCAGCGCCCGCAGTACCAGGCCGTCGACCAGAGGCGCTCGGCCTCCGGTCGGCCGGCCAGCGCGGTCCGCCAGCGGCGGGTGCGCCGGGCGGAGCCGACGAAGCAGAGCACGGCGCCGATCAGGGCGAGCACGGCGAGCAGGCCGAGCCACTGTGCGGACGGGTCGTGGCACGGCGGCGCCACGACGTGCACGGTGCCGTAGGACGGGACGGCGTAGGTGGGGCAGTCCATCGCGCTGGTGAACCAGTCGCCCACGACCGCGCCCGCGATCAGCAGGGCGCCGGTGGCGAAGAGCAGCAGGGCGCCCAGGAACGGCAGGTGGTCCGGGGGCCGGCGCGGCACCGGGGCGAGCGCCTCGGCGAGCGCACTGGTGACGGTGCGGGTCCGGGTGCGGGCGGCCGAGTCGTCGGTCGCGGGGACCTGTTCGACGACCTGCTGCTGCCCGGCCAGGTAGGCGGCGGGCACGCTGACCAGCCGGTCGGTCAGTCCGCAGCCGGGACACGGCGGCAGGGCCGGTGGCGCGGGCGTGGCATCGCTGGTCATGGTTCCCCCCGTGGTCGTTGTCCGGTGAGACGCGGGCGGGCCCGCACCGGTTGCCCGGCGGCACACCCGGTGCCCGGCGGCACACCCGGTGCCCGACGGTACCCGCCCCCCGTAGGGTTCCCGGCATGGACGACGACCTCACCGTGACCACCCTGGCCGACCGCCCCGACCTGCGTCCGCTGCTCTGGGAGATGCCGGACAGCTGGCCGGCCTTCATGCTGCAGGACTTGGTGGCGCACGCCACGCTGGGCCGACTGGTCGACGAGTTCCCGGAGTTCACCCTGGTCGCCACCGATCCGGCGGGACAGCTGGTGGCCCGCGGGCTGAGCGTGCCGTTCCTGCTGGGGACCCCGCGGCGGGGCACCCTCCCGGACCGGGGGTGGGACCAGGTGGTGCTCTGGGCGCTGCACGACCGGATCCGCGGCGACCGGCCGGACACCGTCACCGCGCTGGAGATCGCGATACGGCCGGACCGGCAGGGGACCGGCCTGTCCACCCGACTGGTGGCGGCGATGCGGGCCAACGCCGCGGCGCACGGCTTCACCGAGCTGGTCGCGCCGGTGCGGCCCAGCGCCAAGCACCTGGAGCCGGGCACCCCGATGCCGGAGTACGCGGCCCGGGTGCGGGAGGCGGACGGACTGCCGGAGGATCCGTGGCTGCGGGTGCACGTGCGCGCGGGCGCGGTGATCGAGCGGGTCTGCCCGGTCGCGATGACCGTCGCGGGGTCGCTGGCCGAGTGGCGGGCCTGGACCGGGCTGCCCTTCGACGCGAGCGGCGAGGTGCTGGTCCCGGGGGCGCTGGCACCGGTGCGCTGCGACCCGGAGCGGGACCAGGCGGTCTACGTGGAGCCCAACGTCTGGCTGCGGCACCGGCTCTGACCGGTCGTCAGCCCCAGTCGCGGGAGGAGAGGACCAGCAGGTGGCCGTCCGGGTCCCGCACGGTGGTGCCCCAGGCGTCCCAGTACGGGTTGCGGGCCGGCACCACGGTGCCGCCGTGCTCGGTGAGACGGGCCAGCAGCTCGGCGGGGGCCGGCTCGCCCAGGTAGAGGACCAGCAGGTCCTCCGGGCCGGGCCGGGCGGCGGCGGCCTGCTCGGGATCGTGCACCAGCTCCAGGTGCCAGGCCGCGCCGGGCAGGCCCGCCATCAGCAGTGAGTGGTCGCCGACCGCACCGGTGCCCCGGTGGCGCCAGAGCTCGGCGAGGCCCAGGCCGGCCACCCAGAACCGCTCGGCGGCGGCGAGGTCGGCGGTGGGGCGGGCGATGCGCAGCGGGGTCCGGGCGGTGAGGGGCACGAGGAGCTCCGGTGGTGTCGATCGGCTGACTGGTGATCAGCCTAGGAAGCCCGGACCGCCACCGGATCGGACTGCGGTCGGGGCGGTCCTCCGCCGGAGGTCCCGGTCACCGGGGCGTAGGCACCGCGGCCCCGTCCAGCATCGCGACCGCCACCCCCGGCAGCCCCCGGGCCCACCGCTCGCCCACGGCCGCCAGCTCCTGCGCCTCCCCGTCCTGCGGCACCCGCGCGCCCAGCCCGATCGCGAACCGCAGCGTGCCCGGTCCGGCGCCGAACGGGCGCGGCCAGGCGTGCGTGTCCGGGCGGCCGGCCCCGGCGAGCGCCGTCAGCAGGGCGCGCAGCCGTCCGCGGACCCGCCCGAGCAGCTCCTCGTCCGCGGCCGGCAGGTCCACCACCAGCCATCCGGCGTGCCGCCGGTGCAGCGGCGGCGGGGCGAGCAGCAGCGGCCACGGGTCCGCCGCGGTCTCCAGCACCTCCCAGGCCCGGTAGAGCTCCTGGACCACCAGCTCGGCCCCGGCCGCCGACACCTGCTCGGTGCAGCTGCGCACGGGGTGGGTCGGCGTCAGCACGGTCAGCGGTGCGGCCGACGGCTCGTCGGCGCCGTCGAGGCGGACCGCCCGGTCCCAGTCCCAGGCCGCCCAGTCGCCGAAGAACTGCCGCGCCAGCTCGTCGCCCGCCGCCCCGGGGTGGGCCCGGACCGTCCGCGCGGCCAGTACGGCCCAGGCCAGGCCGGGCAGCGTGCCGAACGGCGCCGCGTCCAGTCCGCGCGCCCGCGCCCAGGCCTTCACCCGCCGGGCCAGCCAGGCGAACCGGTCCGCCGCGTCGCCGACCGAGGCCGACACGGCCTGTGCGTCGGTGACGGCGCTCAGCGCGACGGCCCGGTCGGCCGCGGTCGCATCGGCCGGCACCAGCACCAGGTCCACCGCCACCCCGTCCTGCCGCCAGCGCAGGCCGGGGACCCGGGCGCCCACCACCCGGCGCACCGGGCCGACCGCCGCCGCCAACCGCTGCTCGACCAGCGCGGGGGCGTCCGTCGCGGTCAGTTCGGCCACCAGGTCCAGGTCCGCGCCGGCCGGCGCGCAGCCCATCCGCCGCGAGCCCACCACCCGGACACCCGGCAGCAGCTCGCGCAGCGGGTCGAGGTCGAGCTCCTCGGCGGCCGCCGGCGCCACCGCCGGGGCGTCCTCGGTCCAGCGCACCGACCCGGTGCCCAGCTCCAGCACCGCCCGCACCCGCATCGGTTCGTCCCCGCGCCGGGAGAGCAGCACCAGCTCCCCGACCCGGGCCGGGCTCGACCCCAGCCGGGCGGCGAGCTCCGCGGCCAGCTGCTTCGGGGCCGCCGACCGCCCGAGCGACAGGTGCGGGGTGAACCCCTCGGCCCGCCCGCGGCAGCGCGGGAAGCGGGCCAGCAGCGCGCCGTACAGTGCGGCCCAGTCGCCCGCGCCGCCCCCGGCGGCCGGGTCCCACCAGAGGGTGGAGTCCGAGCGGTGCCGGAAGCTGCGCACGCCCGCCAGTTCGGTGCGGAACGGCGCGACCTCGGCGAGCGCCTGCGCCAGCAGCGGCGCGGCCTGCTCGAAGGCGTGCTCGGGCACGAACCCGAAGAGCACGTTGACGTGCGGCGGCCAGCGGCGCAGCTGCGGGTCGTGGGCCAGCCGGACCTCCTGGACCGCCGGCCACAGCTCGTCCGGCGGCAGCCAGGCCACCGCCGTGCGGGCCGACGGCCCGACGTCCAGCGCCGCGCCCGGCTCGGCCCCGCCGTAGCCCAGTTCCGCCGCCACACCGTAATGGTCGGACACGAAGAGGCCGTCCGGCGAGGGCGTCGCGCCGAGCAGCTCGGCCCGTCGCGGGCGCAGCGCACCGGCCCGCAGCAGCACCCGGTCCAGCCGGCCCGGGCGGCCGGAGAGCGAGGAGACGGCGGCCAGCGGGTTGGCCGCCGGGTCGAAGGTGGGGGTGGCGTCGCCCGGTCCGTGCAGCTGGGACCAGGTGTCCAGCAGGCCGAGCCGCTCCACCGGGGTGGTGGTGGAGTCGTTGAAGTCGCCGAGCAGCAGCAGCTCGCCCTCGACGCCCGCCAGCCCCTCGGCGATCCGGGCCAGTTCGCGCTCGCGCCGGTCCGCGCCGCGGGCGCTGTGGTCGCTGGTCAGGTGGGTGGCGGCCACCGTGACCGGGCCGGTGGCGCCCGCCACGGTGAGCGCGACCAGCGCCTTGTGCGGGCCCAGCTCGTGGTGGCCGGCCTCGCGCACCGGCAGCCGGCTGAGCAGCAGCAGGCCGCAGGCCCCGATCTCGGCCGCGCGCGGCGCGGTGCCCAGGGTGTAGCCGGCGCGCACCCAGTCGGCGGCCAGCAGCAGCTCGACCAGGGCGGGCTCCACCTCCTGGAGCGCGATGACGTCCGCGTCGGCGGCGGCCAGCGCGGCCACCAGCAGCGGGCGGCGCCGGGCGGTGTCGATCCGGTCGCTGTCGTAGCGGTCCCAGAGGGTGTTCCAGGTGACCACCCGCAGCCGATCGGGCAGGTCCGCCGTGCCGGTCGGCGGCGCGGCGGGCCGCCAGCCGGTGCCGTCCCAGGCGTGCGGGGTGCGGGCGGTGAAGAACGGGGGGCGCAGCCGACGCGGCTCGCGGACCCGGCCGGCCGCCGACGCGTCGACGACGTCCAGCCCGGTGGCCCGGTCCCACAGCAGTTCGCCGTCCGCCTCCACGAACAGCACCCGGTGCCAGGGGATGTCCCCGCCGGGCACGAAGGCGGGCAGCGGGATCCGCTTCGGCGCGGCGTCCCGGCGGGCCACCCCGAGGACGAACCGGGCCGGGTCGAACTGCGGGTCCCAGCGCACCCGGTGGTAGATCTGCTCACTGGTGCGCATCAGGGGTCCTTGGCGTCGATGGTGCCGGCGGTGTCGCCGAGGGTGCCGTCCGGCCCCGGGTACCAGGTGCGGTGCGCCTGGCCGGGGTAGGGCGGTTGGAAGCGGTGCAGCTGGGCGGTGAGCACCTGGTCCGGGACGGGGTGCGGGCGGACCGCGTTGCGCCGGCGCAGCTCGGCCTCGCCGACCAGCAGCACGGCGTGGGTGACCAGTGCGTCGCGCCGGGCCGCGACGGCGCCGACCACGCCGCGCTGGTGCGGGTTGAGCGAGGTGGCGTCCCAGACCACGGTGCGGCCCGGCCGCAGCTCCTCGTCCAGCCGGGCCAGGCCGGCGCGCAGCACCTCGGCGTTGTCGCGCTGGTCGGCGCGGTCGCCGCGGCGGCCGCGCAGGTCGTCCAGGCTGATCCGGGTCCAGTCGGTCGGCAGGCCGGCGGCGAAGGCGCTCTTGCCGCTGCCGGACGGGCCGACCAGCTGGACCAGGCGCGGGAACTGCCCGCCGCGGTACCGCCAGCCGGCCGCGACCGCCTCCTCGGCCGTGCCGATCCGGCCGGCCGCGAAGGAGTCCCGGGCCTCGGCCCAGATCCGGTCCGCCGCCTCCGGGTCCAGGTCGGCCAGCCGCTCGCGCAGCCCGGTGCGCAGCGCGGACAGCGGGGCGGGGCCGAGCAGTTCGGCCTCCTCGGCGTGCAGCGCGGACCAGTCGACCTGGGTGCGGGCGGCCTGGTCGGCGGCGAGGGTGGCGGCCACCGCGTGCAGCACGCCGAGGTCGGCGGCCGCGGCGAGCCGGACCAGGCCGGCGCGGCGGTGCTCGTCGGGGTGCTCGCGGGTCAGGTGCGGGTGCAGGCCGACCAGGTCGGCGACCCGGCGGGCGGTCGGCAGACCGAGCGGGCCGACCAGGGCGGCGGCCAGCGCCGCCCGGTGGTGCCCGTGCAGCAGTACGGCCAGCACGCCGGCCAGGCGGTGCCCGCCGGTGCGGCCGAGGGCGTCCAGCCGGTCGGCGACCTCGGCCGGGCGGGCCCCGGAGACCTCGCCGTCGAGCCCGACCGCCGCGGCGAGCCCCGGGCCGTCCGGTGCGGCGCCGGAGCGGACCGCCCAGAGCGGCGCGGCCGGGCCGAGGCCGTTCTCCACCACCGGCGCGTACATCCAGTGGGTGTCGGTCCGCACGTGCCGGGGCCGCACCCACTTGGCCACCCGCTGCCCGAACTCGGCGCGCGGGAAGCCCGCGACGGTGCGGACCACGTAGCCCTCCTGCCGCTCGGTGTCCAACCGCAGGGCGCGCAGCGCCCGTTCGTCGAAGACGCCGCGCCACAGCACGGGCGGGGCCGGCACGCCCAGCTCGGCGAGCCGGTGGACCGTCAGGTCCCAGTCCAGGCAGCGGTCCCGGTCGTCCCAGACCGAGAAGCCGTAGAACCAGCTGTCCAACTCCCGGTAGGCCAGCGAGTGCCGGGCGTGCAGGTTCTCGCCGCAGACCCGCCAGCCCACCGGGATCCCGGGCCCGATCCGGCCCTGCAGACCCTTCACCCAGGCCCGGGACGGGTGGTGGCCGGAGTCGAGCGAGCGGGCATGCAGGCCGTCGCGGTAGAGGGTGGTGTTCTCGCCGTCGAGCTTCTCGGTGACCACCACCTCGTGCCCGCGCAGCGCGTCGAGCGAGGCGGCGCGGACGTCGTCCGCACCGATGCCGGGGGACCACGGCAGGTGCGGCGTGCGCGGATAGGACACGCGCATGGCGGGACTCCCGGGGTTCGTTGGACGGCTGCCCAGGCTACGGAGCGCGCGGGGTCCCGGGCCACCGGTTTACCCGACCCGGGCGCACGCCGTCGGGGGTCTTCGCTATCTTGTTCGCCGCGTCTGCACACTTCCCCCACCAGGCCCGGACGGAGATCCGCTCCCCATGACCGCCACGCCCGCCCCACCCGCGACCGACGGGCCGCTCCCGGCGTCCCCGGCGTGCTACCGGCACCCCGACCGGGAGACCCACATCCGCTGCAACCGGTGCGAGCGGTACATCTGTCCGGCCTGCATGCTGGACGCGCCGGTGGGCCACCAGTGCCCGGAGTGCGTGCGCGGTGCGCAGCAGGAGGTGCGGCAGAAGCGCACCGTCTTCGGCGGGCGCCCGCGGGCCACCCCGATCGTCACCTACGTGCTGATCGGGCTCAACGTGCTGGCCTACGTGGCCGAGTTGGTCGCGCCCCGGCTGGTGGACCGGTTCGACAACCTCGGCCAGGGGGTGATGGGTCCGGACGGCAAGCTGTACGTGGTGCACGGCCTGGTGGGCGACCGGCTGCCCGCGGGCTTCCACCTGGTGGGCATCGCGCACGGCGAGTGGTACCGGCTGTTCACCTCGGCCTTCCTGCACCTGCCGCCCACCAGCGGGCAGTTCGGGATCACCCACATCCTCTTCAACATGTACTCGCTGTGGATCTTCGGCCGGGTGGTCGAGTACCAGCTGGGCAGGGTCCGCTACCTCACCGTCTACCTGCTGGCGGCGCTGGGCGGTTCGGTGCTGGCCTACCAGTTGGCGCCGGGCGAGCCGGCGCTCGGCGCCTCGGGGGCGATCTTCGGGCTGGTCGGCGCCTACTTCGTGATGACGCGGCGGTCCAGCTACGACCCGCTGGGCGGTGCCCGGCAGTTGGTCTACTCGCTGGTGTGGCTGGTGGTCTCGGCCGGCATCACCTCCTGGCAGGGCCACCTGGGCGGACTGCTGGCCGGCTCGGCGGTGGGCGCGGCGATGGCCTTCGCCCCGCGCAAGGGCCGGACGGCGGTGCAGGTGCTCGGCTCGGTGGCGGTGCTGGCCCTGCTGGTGGTGCTCTGGCTGGCGAAGAACGCGGAGCTGGCGACCGTCCGGCCGTGGAACTGACCGGCTGAGCGGGACCGCCGCCACCCCGGACCGTGCGGCGTCGCCGGACGCAGGACGACGGCGCCGCACCCGGACCGACGGCGCCGCTACACGCAGAACAGCGCCGCCCGCGCGTCCGCCGCGGTCACCGGGACCGGGCAGCCGGTCACCCGGATCCTGACCTGCTCGCCCGGCAGCAGGGTGACCCGGCCCAGCTCCGCCGAGGCGGTGGGGGCCAGCCGGTCGGGCTGCAGCAGCAGGTCGCGCACCAGGGTGCCGGCGGTGACCAGCACGTCCAGCGCACCGGCCGCGGCCGGTGCGACCGGCTCGACGGCCACCTCGAACTCCGGGCGCGGATATGCGAACTCGCGATCGGTGACGGGGAAGTGGGTGGCCCGCAGGCCGTCCGCGTCGGCCACCAGGAACTCCTTCACCGTCCCGGCCGGCAGCCCCAGCTGCGCGGGGACCGGCGGTCGCGCCACGGACCGCGGCGCCACCTCGACGGACAGCTCGGCCGCCGCCAGCAGTCGGCCCCCGGCGTCCAGCCGGCGCAGCCGCACCGTCGAACGCCAGGGCTGGGCCGACTGGTTGACCAGCGCCAGGACCGGCTCGCCGACCGGGCCGGCCGGCTGCAGGGTGACCAGCCGGTCGGCGTAGAGGCGGCGCAGCTCGTGGTAGAGCGGCTTGAGCCGGCCGTCCCCGTCGATCGCGGCCCAGGAGGAGACCGGCCAGCAGTCGTTGAGCTGCCACACCACGGTGCCGGCGCAGCGCGGCCAGTGGGCGCGCCAGTGCTCCACCCCGGCGGCGACGGCCCGCGCCTGGACCAGCTGGGTCAGGTAGTGCCAGCGGTCGAAGTCGGCGGGCGGTTCGAAGTGCCGGGCCACGCCGCGGTCCAGCTTGCCGTTGCCGTCCTCGGCCTTCTGGTGGTGCAGCATGCCGGGCGAGTCGGCGGCCAACTCCTCGCCGGGCAGCGCGCGGCGCAGGGTGGCCAGCGCGGGCGGCGCCTGCCAGCCGAACTCCGCGACGAACCGCGGCACACTGGCCCGGTACTCGGCGTGGTCCTGCCGGTTCCACACCTCCCAGGAGTGGTGGGTGCCGTGGTCCGGGTCGTTGGGGTGGTGGTCCCAGGAGCCGGACCACGGGCTGCCGGCCGCGTACGGGCGGGTCGGGTCGGTCTCGGCGACGATCCGCGGCAGTACCCCGAGGTAGTAGCCCTCGCCCCAGGAGTCGCTGCCCAGTTCGGGCGCCCAGTCCCAGTCCCGGAAGCCCCAGAGGTTCTCGTTGTTGCCGTTCCACAGCACCAGGGAGGGGTGCGGCATCAGCCGGACCACGTTCTCCCGCGCCTCGGCCTCGACCTCGGCGCGCAGCGGCTGCTCCTCCGGGTAGGCGGCGCAGGCGAACAGGAAGTCCTGCCAGACCAGCAGGCCCAGTTCGTCGCAGGCCCGGTAGAAGGCCTCGTCCTCGTAGATGCCGCCGCCCCAGACCCGGATCAGGTCCACGTTGGCCGCGGCGGCCTGGGTCAGCCGGGTCCGGTACCGCTCGGGCGTGACCCGGGTGACGAGGGTGTCGTCGGGGATCCAGTTGACGCCCCGGACGAACAGCCGCTCGCCGTTGACCACCAGGGTGAAGCCGGTGCCGTGCTCGTCCGGCGAGCGGTCCAGCTCCACCGTGCGGAAGCCGATCCGGCGCTCCCACTCGTCCAACAGGCCGTCAGGACCGTGCAGTTCGACATCGAGCCGGTGCAGCGGCTGGTCGCCGCGGCCGCGCGGCCACCAGAGCGCGGGATCGGGCACCCGCAGGGTGAGTACGGCGCTGTCGCCGTCCAGGGCGGTCTCCGCGGTGACCCCGCAGACGGAGGCGCGGGCGGTCAGCGGCCGGTCGGCCCCGGTGGCGGTGCGCTCGACGGTCAGGCGGAGTTCGACCCGGCCCTCGCCCCCGACCACGGTGACCAGCGGGCGCACCTCGGCCAGCCGGGCGGTGGACCAGTGCTCCAGGCGGACCGGGCGCCAGATGCCGGAGGTGGGCAGGGTCGGGCCCCAGTCCCAGCCGAAGCTGCTGGCCATCTTGCGCAGGTACTGGAACGGCTCGGGGTAGACGTTGGGCCGGTCGCCGGTGACCGCGCGGACCTCCTCGGCGGCCCGGTACGGGTCGGTGAAGCGGACCGCCAACTCGCCGTCGCGGCCGGTGACGTCGAACCGGTGGCTGCGGTGCATGTTGGCGGTGCGGCCGAGTTCGGTGCCGGCCAGGGTGATCGTGGCGGCGGTGTCCAGCCCCTCGAAGACCAGGTCGGTGCGCTCGTGCGCGGCTCCGGCGGCCGGCAGGTCGGTGCGGTAGGTCCAGTCGCGGCGGGCGACCCAGGCGACCAGCTCCTCGTTGCGGTCCAGGTACGGGTCGGGGATCAGGCCGGCGGCGAGCAGGTCGGTGTGGACACAGCCCGGGACCTCGGCGGGCAGCAGGGCGCCCTCGTGGTGCAACTGCCAGCCGTGGTCGAGCGGTGTGCGGTGCTTCATGGTGCGGCTCTCCTGTCGCCTGGCGGGGTGGGGCGGGTGTCACGGTAATCGCTGCGCGAAGCGCTGTCCATAAAACGGTTAGGTGATGATGAGCATGGCTTTAGCCGACACATGTATAGGCTTTGGCTTTATCGGTTAGGCGAGGGCTCCGGCGCACCTGCGTGCGCCGGAGCCGGTGGCCGCAGGCTCAGTACGTGCTGCAGGCCGAGCCGTTCAGGGTGAAGGCGGTCGGCACGCCGTTGGTGCCGGGGGAGGAGGTGCCGCTGAAGCCGAAGTTCACGGTGGCGCCAGGGGCGATGGTGGTGTTGTACGTCGCCGGGTTGGTGGCGGTGACCTGGCGGCCGGACTGGGTGTAGCCGGCGTTCCAGATCTGGGTGACGGTCTGGGCGGCCGGGAAGCTGAAGACCAGCTGCCAGCCGTCGACCGTGCTGCTGCCGGTGTTCTTGACGGTCACGTCACCGTTGAACGTGGTGCCCCAGTCGGACAGGCCGTAGTGGACGGAGCAGGGGCCGGCCGTGGGCGTGGGGGTCGGGGTGGGGGACGGCGTCGGAGTGGGGGACGGCGTCGGAGTGGGGCTCGGCGTCGGCGTGGGCGTGGGCGTCGGCGTGGGGGTCGGCGTCGGCGTTCCCGTGGTGATCCCGCTCTTCGCCGCCATCTGGTCCGAGTGCGCCCGGAACACGGCGAGTTCGGGTGCGCCGGCCATCACCCCGTAGGTGGAGTCGACGTTGTGGTCCTGGTACCACCAGAAGGCGCTGCCGTCGCCGTCCGCCGCCACGAAGTCCGGGTAGATCTGGCTCCACCAGGCCGAGCGGTCCACGTTGGCCACGTTGAACTCGCCCATGAAGAACGGCTTGCCGACCACGTTGTGGGAGTCGCTGATCCAGGACCGGATCAGCGTCTTGGTCTGGTCGACCGTCAGGTTGGCCCAGGACTCGGTCGGGTACGGGTGCGCGGAGGTGTAGTCCAGGTAGGGCGACTGCTGCACGTAGACGAACGGGTTGCCCTCGTCGCCGCCGAAGCCGTACTTGGTGCCGTGCCCCTCCAGGCCGATGCCCAGCAGGTGGTTGGGGTCGATGCCCTTGACGAAGGCGCCCATGGTGTCCACCCAGGCGCGCAGCGTGGTGCCGTTGACGTTCTCCGCCGCGCTCTGGTCCTGGTAGCGCGGCTCGTTCATCAGGTCCCAGGCGAAGATGGTCGGGTCGTCCTTGTACTTGACGCCGCTGTAGTGGTTGACCCGGTTGAGCGCGTAGCTCACGTAGTTCTGGTACGAGGTGAAGCAGCCCGGGCAGCGGGTCCGGTCGAAGAAGGCGGCCCGGCCGGGCTGGCCGCCGCTCAGGCCCTCCCACTGCAGCCGGGTGTCGATGCCGCCGTAGGCCTCCCAGTAGTTCTCGAAGACCGGGACCAGTCGGATGCCGTGCGCCTTGGCCGACTGGATGATGTAGTCGAACTGGGCGAACTCCTGCTCGTCGTAGACGCCCTTGGCCGTCTCGAAGCCGTGCCAGCTCTGGTGGTTGAACATCCAGAGCCGGACCACGTTCACCTTGTCGCTCTGCAGGTTGGCGAACTGGGCGTCGATCCGGGCCTTGTCCATGAACTGCGTCTCGGTGTCGCCCGAGCTGCTGCCGTAGGTGAACAGGTCGTAGGTGTTGGTGCCGGCGAAGTAGTAGGTCTTGCCGCCCAGGCAGAAGTGGATGCCGCAGCGGGTGGCGAAGTCGCCCGCGGTGTCGGCCGCCGCGGTGGCGGGCCGGCCCAGGGTCAGGCCGGCGAAGGCGAGAACGGTGGCGAGCAGCAGGGCCAGTGGCCAGGAGCGCCGGGTGGGGGTGTGGGGTTGGTGGTGCACGCGCGTCCCTTTCGTCCCTTGGCAGGGTGGATGGGTGGAGGACCCCGAGGCGCGGCGACGGTGGGCCTGGCGCGGTCGGGGGCGGTGCAGGGCCCGGTGGCCGTGAGGGCGCGGCGGCAGGCAGGAAAGCCGAACCGTGGATTAACCGGTTAAGCTGACTCTGACGGTAGGGCGGCGGCCGCAGGCCCGTCAAGGGTTCCGGCGCCGGGTCGCCATCTGCTGGCAGGGCAGTGATCCCGCCGGGCCGGGCGCGTAGTAGCTTGAAGGTGCAGAAAGTGCGCCTAACCGGTTCAGGAAGGTCGGAGTGGATCAGGTGTCCCAGCAGCAGAGTGCGCCCGCCCGGCGGCCGACCATCGCCGACATCGCCAAGATCGTCGGCGTCTCCAAGGTCTCCGTCTCCAACGCGCTGAACGGCCAGCCCGGGGTCTCCGAGACGACCCGGGCGCGGATCCTGGCCGTCGCCGAGGAGCTCGGGTTCGTCCGCAACAGCGCCGCCCGGGCGCTGAGCGGGGCCCGGGCGGCGGCCGTCGGCCTGGCGCTGTGCCGGCCCGCCCGGATGCTGGGCACCGAGCCGTTCTTCATGGAGCTGATCGGCGGCATCGAGAGCGTGCTCTCCGAGGCCTCCTACTCGCTGGCGCTGCAGGTGGTCGCCGATCAGGAGCGCGGGCTGGAGGCGTACCGCCGCTGGTGGGGCGAGCGGCACATCGACGGCGCGATCCTGGTCGACCTGCGGATCGACGACCCGCGGGTGCCGGCCCTGGAGGAGACCGGGCTGCCCACCGTGGTGATCGGCCACCCGTCCGGCTCGGGCCGGCTGACCCCGGTCTGGTCGGACGACGCGGCGGCGGTGCGCGAGACCCTGGAGTACCTCGCGGCGCTCGGCCACCGGCGGATCGGCCGGGTGGCCGGCCTGCCCGGACTGGTGCACACCGCGCTGCGCGACGCGGCCTTCGCCGAGGTGGGTGCCGAACTGGGCATCGCCTCACCGCCGGTGGTGCACACCGACTACACCGGCGAGGAGGGCGCCCGGGCCACCCGCCGGCTGCTGCTGGCCGCCGAACGGCCCACCGCGATCCTGTACGACAACGACATCACCGCGGTGGCCGGACTCTCGGTCGCCCAGGAGATGGGCCTGGAGGTGCCGCGCGACCTCTCGCTGGTGGCCTGGGACGACTCCCCGCTGGTCCAGGTGGTCCGCCCGCCGCTGACCGCACTGACCCGCGACATCCACGCCTACGGCGCGCACGCGGCGCGCACCCTGCTCGCCCTGATCGGTGGTCAGCAGACGGGCGGTTACCAGGACTCGGCGCCGCAGCTGGTGGTCCGGGGCAGCACCGCGGTGGCCGTGGGCTCCTGACGGCGGGTCGGGGCGGGTCAGGTCCGACGGGGCGGGCCGGTGGTGCCGCGCGGGACCAGGACCGGTGCGCCGCCGCTGCGCGAGGCGGCCCGGCCGATGTCCAGCAGTTCGAGCAGGCAGTGCGCCACCTCGGCGCCGAAGGCGAACGGGTCGTGGCTGAGCGCGGAGAGGGCCGGCCGGGTGATCCGGCACAGGTCGGAGTCGTCCCAGGCGACCAGCGACACGTCGGCCGGCACCCGCAGGCCCAGGTCCGCGGCGGCCCCGCCGCCGGCCACCGCCATCAGGTCGTTGTCGTAGACGATCGCGGTGGGGCGGTCCGGGGCGGCCAGCAGCTCGTGGGTGGCCCGGGCGCCGGCGGCGGCGGACAGGTCGGTGGGCAGGCTGCGGGCCAGGTCCAGGCCCAGCTCGGCCGCGGTCGCCGCGAAGGACTCCCGGCGCAGGATGGTGCGGCCCAGCGCCGCGGGCCCGGAGACGTGCGCGATCCGCCGGTGGCCGAGCACCGCGAGGTAGCGCACCGCCTCGGCGACGGCTGCGGCGTCGTCGCTCCAGACGGCCGGGAACGGGCCGCTGAGCGAGGGGTGGGCCACCGCGACGGCCGGCATGCCCAGGTGGTGCACGGCGTCGATCCGCGGGTCGTCGGCGGTCAGCCCGAGCAGGACCGTGCCGTTGACCCGGCCGGACTGCCACCACTGCCGGTACAGCGCGGTCTCCGCGGCCCGGTCCGGGGCGACGTGCAGCAGCAGCGCGCACGGGCGCTCGGCCAGCACGCTCTCGATGCCGCCGATCAGCGCCATCAGCACCGCGTCCAGCCCGGCCGCGGCGGTGTCCGGCGTGAGCGCGAGGCCGACGGTGTGCAGCCGGGGTCCGCCGGCCAGCGAGCGGGCCGCCGAGCTGGGGGACCAACCGAGCTCCCGGGCGGCTGCCACGATCCGGGCCCGGGTCTGCTCGGAGACGCCGGGGCGGCCGTTGAGCGCGAGTGAGACGGCGCCGGCGGAGACGTCGGCGCGGGCGGCCACGTCGCGGATCGTCACCCGGCGTTCCATGCTGCTGAGCTCCCTGGGGTGGGTCGGCGCCGGGCCGCGCGGGGTGCGGTCGGCGGGACCCATCCTGTCAGGTCGGCCGCGGCCCCGGGCGGCGGGGCCCCCCCCGGGCGCCGGGAGGGCCGCGACTCCGGCGGCTACGGGGGCGCCCGAAATCACCTCATGACCTA
>NZ_JBHYKG010000069.1:0-30898 GCF_042741245.1 Kitasatospora sp. NPDC058965 | reverse complement strand
AGGCGGTCCTCGGCGGCGAACACGTCCCCCGCGACCACCGAGGTCAGCAGCGGCAGCGCCCACGAGCCGGAGAAGCCCAGCACCACCAGCGGACCGGCCCAGCCGGTGGCGTGCATCCAGCGGCCGAACAGCGTGTCGGACGGCAGCGTGCCTTGCTGGGCCACCGCTGCCACGAACAGCCCCGGCATGGTCCAGCAGGCCAGTACCAGCAGCCGGATCCGCCACTGCGAGACGAGCTTGACCAGCTCGAACCGGTACACCCGCCGCACCGGCACCCGCTGCTCCGCCGCCTGCGCACCGGTGCTCCCGGCCACCGCCGTTGCCGTGCTCATCGCCCGTCCTCCTACTGCTGATCGGTCAGGGCGAGGAACGCGGCCTCCAACGGCGCCACCACGGGCGCGACTTCGCGCACGCCCAGGCCCGCATGGACGAGCGCGCCCACCAACTGCTCCACCCCCGGCGCCGACGCCCGCACGACCAGGGTCCCGGCCCCGCGGTGCGCCTGCGCCCCCGGCACCACCCGCACCCCCGGCACCCCGGCGGCCACCGTCCGCGCGGCCTGCGGGTCGGAGGTGAGCAGCCGGTGCTCGAGCTCCGGGCTGTCGGCCGCCAGCTTCTCCAGCGCCCCGGAGAACCGCACCCGGCCCGCCGCCAGGATGGTGACGTCCGAGCAGAGCGCCTCCAGGTCGTCCATCCGGTGGCTGGAGAGCACGACGGTCACGCCCTCGTCCGCCAGCCGCCGCAGAGCGCCGTGCACGTGCTGCTTGCCCGCCGGGTCCAGGCCGTTGGACGGCTCGTCGAGCACCAGCAGCCGCGGCTCGGTGAGCAGCGCGGCGGCCAGCCCGAGCCGCTGCCGCATGCCGAGCGAGAACCCCCGCACCCGGTCGTCGGCCACGTCCGTCAGCCCGACCTCGGCCAGCACCGCGTCGATCCGCCCCGCCCGCGCGCCGCCGCTGTGCAGCGCCGCGAGCGCGGCCAGGTTCTTCCGCGCGGTGAGCGACGGGTACAGCCCGGGCCCGTCCACGAACCCCGCCACCTGCCGCGGCCCCGCCAGCGCGCGCCCCACCGGCCGGCCCAGCACCGCCAACTCGCCGCCGTCCGCCACGGCCAGCCCGAGCAGCAACCCGAGCAGCGTCGTCTTCCCGGCCCCGTTCGGCCCGGCCAGCCCGTGGATCCGCCCCGCCGCCAGGTCCAGCCCGACCTCGTCGAGCGCCACGACGTCACCGAATCGCTTCGTCAAACCACGTGCCCGTACGGCAAGTTGTGCGTCGCCCATAGCCCCTTCTCACACTCCCCGAGCGAACCTAGGGGGTGCACGCGACTCGTGCGGGATCGCACGGTTGAACGCGAAGGGAACATCAGTCGGCCGCCGGCCCGCGGCCGGTCGCCCCACGACGCGGCACGGAGCACCTGCACTGCGGTCCGTCGCTCTCGCCAAACAGCCTCGCATCCGGTCTCCTTGACTGTCCGTCCGGCGCAGGACGCGCAACCGGTTCCGCTGCAGGAGCCGCTCGCGCAGTGGTACCGTCGCCGGACTGGCTCGGGTCCGGCTCTGTTGTGACCCGCGGTGGGAGGGGGCGTGCAGGTGGAGGCGCGGGTTGCCGTCAGCGGCCGCGACGAGGTCGAGGAATTCGCGGCGCTGTGGGACTGGCTGCAGGACGAGCCGCAGCTCCGTGGTGGCCTGACCCGGGCGGAAGCACCGATCGGACCCACCGAGTTGGGCAGCGGCTTGGCGGCCGTGACCGTGGCACTCGGGTCGGGCGGTGTCGGGGTCGCCCTGGCGAAGGCCTTGGTCACCTGGCTGCGGACCAGACGCGCGGACGTGACGCTCACCGTCTCGGTCGACAACCGCACGGCGCACTTTCAGGCCCGCAATGTCGACGCGGCCCACGTCCAGCAGGCTCTGGAGGTCCTGCAGTCCCTCGTGACCGGCGACGATGACGAGTGACCTCAGGGACTTCCAGCACTCCCGAGCAGTACTGATCGGCGTCGCCGGCTACGAGGATCCCGACTTCCCCAAAGTTCCGGCAGCGCTCAACAGCCTGGCAGGGATGCGCGAGCTGCTGACCGACCCGGACCGGTGCGGCTGGCCGGAGGACCGCCTGACGGTCATCGCCGACCCCGATCACGCCGGCCGCCTGGCCCAGCGGCTCAGGGCGATCGCGCGGAGCACCAGCGACATCCTGCTGGTCTACTACGTCGGGCACGGGAAGCTCACCACCCGAGGCGAGCTCTGCCTCACCGTCACCGACACCGCGGCCGACGACCCGGAGGTGACCGGGCTGCCGTTCGACTGGGTGCGCAAGGCCCTGCGGGAGAGCCCGGCCCGGATCAAGATGGTCATCCTCGACTGCTGCTTCGCCGGTCAGGCCATCGAGGCGCTCGGTGCCGACGACGTCGCCGACATCACCCACATCGCCGGTACGTACACGCTCACCGCGACCACCCGAAACCGCACGGCCCACGTACCGCCGCTCGCCGAGCAGTCGGGCGCGTGCACCTCGTTCACCGGCGAACTGCTTGAACTGACCAGGACCGGGATCCCCGACGGACCGGACCGGTTGACCATGGGGATGCTCTACCCGGAGCTGCGCCGACGGCTGGTCGCACGGGGCCTGCCGCACCCCAACCAACGCGCCGTCGACACCGCCGACCTGCACCCGTTCATCCGCAATGCGGCAGTGCCGGCCGCGGTGGAGGCGGGTCCGGTCGAGACCGCTCGGAACGGGTTCGCCGAGGACCTGACCGGCCGGGCGAAGGCACCTCGTCGCCGATGGCTCTCGGGGTACCGGCTGGCCGCACTGCTGGCTTCCCTGATGCTGTCCGCCACCGGGATCTACTTCTGGAGCAGCCGCACCGACACCGCGTGTGCCGATGGCGTCGCGAGAGTCGGCACCGACCGGGAGTGCGTCGGACTGACCGACGGCAGCTTCGACTTCGGCGCCGACCTGCATGCCGTCTCCGCCCAGGTCCTTGCGGAGAACCAGCACGTGACGAGCGCGACCCCGAGCTCGGCCGGAACGCCGTGGGTGAGCGTGGTCTACCTCCTGCCCATGGGCACCGACTCGGCCGACTCGGCCACCGCCGAGTCCGTCCGGCACCAACTGGAAGGCGCCTACCTGGCCCAGTGGAGCGCCAATCACTCGGCCAACGGCCGGCTCCCCACCATCCGCCTGCTGATCGCCAATACGGGTACCACCGCCGACCAACGGAACTACACGCTGGGCCGATTGGAAAGCGACCGGGCGAAGGACCACATCGTGGCCGCCGTCGGCCTGGGCCCGAGCACCACGGCCACCCGCTCCGTCATCGAGCGCCTCACCAAAGACGGGATCCCCGCCTTCGCCTCGGTCCTCACCGCGGACGAACTGACCGGAATCCCAGGACTGGTCCGGGTGTCACCCTCGATCTCGGACCAGGCCCAAGCCATGGGCGCCTACCTCCACGAGAGCGATCCGCAGGCCAGGGCATTGCTGATCCAGGACTCGCGCACCGACGACCTGTACGCGCGTGACCTCGCAGCCGCATACCGCAGGATCTATCCGTCCGGCCAACTGGAGTCACAGCCCGGCAGCTACGACTCGGCAGAGCCGAACGAGACGGCAGTCTTCGACCGGGAGGCGGCGGACATCTGCGCCTCACAGACTCAGGTGGTCCTCTTCGCCGGCCGGGGCTCGGATCTGACGAACTTCCTCTCCGCGCTCTCCCTCCGATCCTGTGCCTCCCCCATCACCGTCGTCTCCGGGGACGACGCGTCGGTCGTCGAGCAAGCGGCGAATACGGGGGCAGTCTCCCTCGCGTTGCACCGCGGAGACCTCCAGCTCCTCTACACCGCGCTCGCCGCACCCGACGCATGGACGCTGAGCCAGAGCTCGTTCGCCCCGGCGGCGACCGCCGTTTTCCAACCGAACGGCGAGTTCTCCCGTGCCTTCCCGGGCGAGAAGCTCGACGACGGCCAAGCGATCACGGGGCACGACGCCGTGCTCACCGCTGTCGCTGCCGCCAGAGGTGCCGCCGTCCCCAGCATTGCTGTGTCCGCAGGTGACGTCCTGCAGTTGATCCACGTGCTCCACGGTGCGAACGCGGTCTCCGGGGCGAGCGGACTGATCTCGCTCGACACGAACGGCAATCCGGTGAACAAGGCCTTCCCGATCGTCCGGCGGACAGCGGCCGGCCCGCGCGTGGTCGCCGTGTCCTCACGCTACGGGACGCCTGCGGTCGCCGACCAGTAGCTCCCTTACACCTCCGCCGCGCCCTGCCCCCGTGCCGCATCCAGTTCCGCGGGGAAGCTCCGGCCGCTGCGGGTGAGGACCAGGCCGGGGACGAGCTCCACCTCGTGGCGCGGGGCGAAGTGGCGGAGCTCCTGGCGGGGCAGGCGCTCCCAGTCGCCGAACTGTCCGTCGGCGGACGGGATGCGCAGCCTGCTGCCGTTGGTACTCGTGTCACGCACCGTCAGGATCCCGTCGGTGGCCTCGATGACCAGGTGCTCCCGGCTGAGCGTGCGGGACTCCGGCGGGTTGTCGAAGGCGCCCAGGTCGATGTCGGCGAGCGTCGTCCGGCCCACGGTCCTGCGGGTGCCCTCCTCGACGGTGAAGCGGCTGGCGCACTCCCCCCGCACCATCACCTTGAGCAGCGCGGCGGCCGGACGGGGACCGAGGTCGACCAAGTGCAGGCCGTGCCGCTCGCAGGTGGGCACGCCGTCGCGCAGGAGCGGCACCCGGGCCGGGCCGCCCGGGGCGTCGTAGACGCGGCAGGCCGGCTCCGGGCAGCTCCAGTGGCGGTCCACCACCGTGACCAGCCGCGGCCCGGACCGGCCCGGTGCGGGCCGCCCCGAGGGGCGGGCGCGCGTGGCCCGGGCGCGCATGTCGTTGGCCACGAGCAGCACCGGCCCGCGTCGGTGGCCGGGGCGGGGAGCCAGGAAGCCGCCCGTGTCGCCCTGGATCCACGGGTAGTCGTCCCGGTGGTCGAGGAACCAGTCGCCGCTGACGACCGGGAGGCCGAGGGCGTCGGCCAGGTCCAGGATCCGCGCATCCGCGAGCGTCACCTCCTCCACCAGGCCGTGGGCGACCCAGCGGCGGAGCGTGTGGCGGTCGCGCGGGTCCTCGAAACCCCTGCCCGAGGCCCGCAGGCTCCGGTCGACCACCGCGAAGACGGCGAGGTCCCGGTCCCCGGTGAGCTCGACCAGGGCCTGCACCACCAGCCGGAACCGTTCCAGCGAGCGGGCGGCGTCGGGGCCGATCCACTGGGTGTGCACGACGTTGGCCACGTCGACCAGGTACTCGGCGGAGACCGCCGAGCGGGCCAGACAGCGCTCGACCAGCCGGGCCGGCCCGAGACCGTCGAGTGCGCGGCCGACGGCGGCGGCGGAGTCGTCGCCCAGGTGCCGGTAACCGGCCAGGGCCTCCCGGTAGTGCCGCTCGGCTCCGGCGAAGTCCCCCTGGTACTCGGCGAGCCGACCGAGTCGCTCGTGGCCGGGAGCGGTCTGCCTGTGGTCCGCCCGCCGCTCGCCGACGGCGAGGGCCTCGCGGAAGTAGTGCCCCGCCATCCCGTAGTCGAAGCGGGCCAGGGCCTCGTCGCCCCAGATCAGCGCCATGTCGAAGCCGGTGTTGGTGGCGCCGAGGCCGATCACCTCCGCGTCCAGTCCGAGCCGGGGCACGGGCCGGGTGCCGAGGACGAGCCGGACGGTGGGGACCTCCGCGAGCGGGCCCAGCAGCTCCGCCACGATGCGTTCCCGTTCCCTCGGTGGGGCCTCGTCGAACCCGTCGAGCGCGATCAGCAGGGGGGCCGGCAGCCCCCGCAACCGTTCCAGGAGCTGTGCCCCGGTCCCGTCGGGCAGGCCGAGCCGGGCGGCCAGGCGGGCGCGCAGCCGGGAGACCGTCGGCATGGCGGACACCTGGAGCAGCACTGGTGTCCGGTGCGCCAGGGCCGGCGTGGTCCAGTCGCCCACCTGCCCGGCGAGCTCCGCCAGGATGGTGCTCTTCCCGGTGCCGGGTCCGCCGACCAGGACCCTCGGGCGGTGGTCGTCCCCCCGCTCGCCCAGCCAGGACACGAGCCGCCGGAGGGCGTCGGACTGCTCCGCCCAGAGCGCGACCGCCTGCTGACGGCAGTCCGGTGTCGGCTCCGGGAAGAAGGAGACGGCAGCGCGACCGATCGAGTACCAGCTCACCGTTCCCGACCGGGGCGGTTCCGCCGGCGCGGCCGACCGCTCCAGGCGCAGCCTCTCGTCCAGGCGGGCGGCGAGTTCCCAGGCCATCCTGGGCGGCGGCACCGAGCCGCCGCGCAGGTCGGCGAGCTCCCGGGTCAGTGCACGGACGAAGGCGCTCTCGGGGCCCGTCTCCGCCACCCCGGCGAGATGGGCCAGCACCCACAACTCGGGGCGCTCCAGCATCGACCGGCCCGGGCGCGGCCCGGCACAGGTGTCGAGCAGGAGCATCAGCCCGCCGATCCCCCCGGCGAAAGCCCGGTGCAGGGCGGCGACCGTGAGTCCCCAGGCCTTCCCGGACAGATTGTCGCCCAGCAGGAGCGTGGTCTCCCCGTCCGGCGTGACGACCGCGTGCCCGGCGAAGTAAACCGCTACGGCGTCCTCGGGGCCCAGTCCCGCCCGGTCGACCCAGGCGTCCACACTGCGGAGCACGGCCTCGCTGTCCGGGCCGGCCGCCAGCTCCGGCAGCACCGGCAGGTAGCCCAGACCCTCGAACGCCGCGCGCACCCGCGCCACGTCCCGGGCAAGGTCGCCCGGATCATCGAAGGCCGTGCGCCCGTGCGCTCCCGGGTCCGTCGCAGCGGGGTCCGCCGAGCCCGCGTCCCGGGAGCGCGGAACCCCGATGGTGATCAGGAAGCGCCGGCCCGCGCCGGGCCACCGAACGGCGCCCGCCGCCTCCCCCCGCGGGTGCCGCCGTCTGCCCGGCCCGCGGGTCCGCGCCCAGTGGCGGGCGCCACCCGGCAGTTGCAGCCGACCGTCCGGGTCCGCGACCGCGGCGGTGAAGCGGGCCGCCGCCGCGGGCGCGGTGCGCGCCAGGTGGGCGGAGACGACGGCGACGACCTGGTCGGCCTCGTCACCGCGCAGGGTGCTCAACAACTGCTCGCGCACGCCGGGTGCGAACGCGTACGCCTGCCGGAGGGGGTCGGCCGCCGCCGCGGCCGCGCCCCCCGGGACCTGGTGCAGCAGGCCGCTGAACACGATCTCGGCCAGGTCGGAGGGCGGGCTGCCGGGGAACATCGCCGACTGGACCAGCCGCATCACCGGGAGGTTCAGCGGCGCCGCCGTCAGGTACGCCGCCAGCCGGAACACCCGTGGGTCGGCCTGGGCGAGGAAGTCCGCGAAGCGGACCGCCCGGTCGCCGGCGGGCGGCGCCGTGGCGGCGCACTCGTCCGGCGGCCCGAGCAGGACCGCCGCCCCGTCGTACGCGCCGGCACTCGCGGTCGCACGCGCCCACGGGGCCAGCCACTCGGGCTGGATGCCCAGCACCGGCACCGGGACCGCACCGGCCCGCGGCCCGTCGGCGCCGAGGGCGTACGGCGTGTACCGCAGCAGCGCGTTCGCCGCGCCGGCCCCGGTGCTCCGGAAGCGCCCGGGTTCGGGGGCCAGCGCGGTCTGAGCCCAGAGGTGCTCGGGGAGCGTGTGGAGCACGGCCGTCGGGCCGTTGCGCGCCCACCGCCGCAGCGCCCCGCGCAACTCCGGCGCGCTCCAGGCGGGGTCGACGCCGTCCGTCAGCACGAGGGTGACGGTCCGTCCGGTCGGCCCGATCGAGGTGGCCGGGGTGTGCAGGGCCTGCTGCGCGCCCCTGGCCAGGGCGGGGCTGCCGTCGGCCCGGGGACGCAGCCGGTAGGTCCGGATGTCGCGGAACGCGCCGGACTCCGCGAAGACCCGGGACAGTTCCCGGCCGACCGGCTCCCACAGGGCCGCTGCCTCGCCGTACTCGTCGACGATCAGCGCGAGGTCGAGCCAGCGCTCCATGGCCGGCACCAGGACCGGAAGCCATCGCGCATCCTGCGCGGCCCGGTCGGCGGTGGCGTCCTCGTCCAGGACCGTCCTGCTGCCGGACGGCACTCGGCGCTTCAACGGCTTCAGTGCTCCGGCGAGTTCGCGCCGGCGGGGCAGCACGGCCGCGCCCGCCACCCGGACCGCACCGGCGCGCCCGGACGGGGCGGCGCCGGCTCCCGGCGCAGCGGCCTCGGGCAGGTAGACGCGGGAGCCGTCCTCGGCCTCCGGCGCCGGCGGCTCGGCCTCCTGCTGCGGCTCCTCGGCCGCGGCGGGCTGCTCGGGCTCCGTGCTCGGCTCCGCCGACGGACCGGGCCGCGCCGCCCGCCGGTCGGGCCCGGCCGCCGCGCCGCGGATCGCTCCCCGGGGCAGCCGGCCCGCCAGCCAGACGAGTTCGGCGACCTCGCGCGGGGTCGGCGCCGGCGCGTCCGGTTCGAGCGAACGGAGCAGCGCGGCGAGCCGCCCGAGGCCGTCCTCGTCGGTCATGCCTCGACCGGCGCCGTCACGTTGAGGTGCTGGAGCACGAGCTGGACCAGCCGGTCCGGGCCCGGTGCCCCGGCCGCACCGGTGCGGCTCATCAGGTAGACGGCGTTGAGGAGCTGATCGGTGGCCAGCTCGCCGGTCGCGGCCCGGTCCAGGAAGGCGGCGATGATCGCGTCGGCGGCGGCGCCGACGCCCGGCAGGTGCGCCTCGACGATCGCCCGCAACCGGTCCTCGTCCCCGGTCGCGGCCGGCAGGTGGAGGCGGACGCAGCGCCGCAGGAACGCGGGCGGGAACTCGCGCTCGCCGTTGCTGGTCAGGACGACGAACGGGAACGCCCGGCACTGCACCGCGCCCCGGACCACCACGACCGCCGCTCCGCCGCCGGCCGGCCGGACCCGCACGGTCTCCTGCTGGTCCGCGGCCCGGGCCAGCTCGGGGATCTCGAAACCGCCCTCCTCGAAGGCGTCGAGCAGGTCGTTCGGCAGGTCGATGTCGCTCTTGTCGATCTCGTCGATCAGCAGCACCCGGGGCAGCGCGTAGGGGGCCAGCGCGGTGCCCAGCGGGCCGAGACTGACGTACCGGCCGAGCTCGGTGCGGCCCGTCGGCCTCCCGCCGGCCCGGTGGCGCGCCAGTCCGGCCTCCTCCAGCCGGCCCAGCGAGTCGTACCGGTACAGGCCGTCGCGCAGGGTGGTCTTGCTGTTGATGGACCAGCGCAGCACCGTGCCCAGGCGCAGTTCACGGGCGACCGCGTCGGCGAGCGTCGACTTGCCGACCCCGGGGTCGCCGGTCACCAGCAGCGGCCGGCGCAGGTACAGCGCGGTGTTGACCGCCTCGATGGTGCCCTCGTCGGCCCGGTAGGCGGTGCCGCGCGGCAGGCGGTGCCGGCCGGCGGCGGGGACCTCGCGGTCGAAGGGCGTCACGGTCCCGCCGGAGCCGAAGTCGCGCCACGGGGGTGGCGCCGGCAGGCTCGCGATGCCGTCGTGCGGCTGGTCCACGCCCTGGTAGATCCGCCACGAGCTCATGGGGTGCGTCCTTCCTCGGCCGGGGCGGCCGGGGCGAGAGTGGTGCGCGGGATCCGTCGGTCCGGGGCGTCCCAGAGCAGGACCACGCGGGCGCCGACGTGTTCCTCGTGGGCCTCGTCGGTCTGCGCGGCGTTGCGCAGGGCGAGGATCCGCGCCGGCACGTCGTCGCGTTCGGTACCGGCCAGGGCCGCGCGGGCCTGCGCCAGGAAGCCGCCGTCGGGGCAGCCGGTCCGGCCGGGCAGTCCGCAGCCGCCGTCCCGGCCCGGCAGTTGGCACCCGCGCCCGTCCACCGGCCGGCGGGGCTCGGTGCCCTGCCGCCAGACCATCATGGGGACACCGGAGGCGACCGCCACCCGGTAGGCCTCGGCCACCGGTGCGGCGCCGGGTGACCCGGCCAGCGCGAGGGCGGCCAGGGTGGGGTCGTTGTTGAACGTCGCGTCGAGCGCCGCCTGGTGCTGGCGGTCCCGGCCGCAGACGCAGACCAGCGACTCGCCGACCGGTTTGCCGGCCAGCTGCTGCCAGCGCTGGGTCCAGGCGTGCTGGAGCTGCGGCGACTCCTGGCGCTCCAGCGGCCGCACCACCAGGCGGTACTTGCACCCGAGCCGCCAGAACGACCAGTCGGGCCACAGTTGCCAGCCGGCGAAGTCCTCGTCGAGCGCCTCCTGCGGCAGGATCAGCTCGATCAGGCCCGGCCGCTCCGTCGCCTCCATCAACTCGATCTGCCCGGGCAGGAGTTCCGCGAGCCGGGCGAGGGCCTCGCGCAGCGGCAGGGCGGGCGAGTCGGGGGCTCCCGGGACGATGTCGTGCGGGGACCGGTAGCGCCAGACCGTCACGTGGTAGAGGTTCCGGTCGCGCAGCGAGTGCCGGATCCGGCCGATCACGGACGGGACCGGGGCCGGGCCCGACCCGCCCGCCAGGCGCTCGCGCGCCGCCTCGCCGAGGCCCAGCCACCCCGCCGTGATCAGGACGTGGTCGCGCAACTGTCCGCGCACCGCCGCGCCGCCGGGCGTCGAGGGTCCCGGGTCGCGGGCGAGGTCGGCGCAGTAGGCGAGCTCGTACGGGAGCACCTCGTCGTCGAGGACCAGCCGCGCGGCCAGTTCGGTGTACACGTCGCGCCGGGCCAGCAGCGGGCGCTCCGGCAGCGCGGTGCCCGGCGCGGCGGCGGCGAGGAAGGCCGCACCGTGCGCCGCGGCGCGCGGTGACGGTTCGTCGGGGAGGCCCGCGAGCAGCCCCAGGAACCGGCGCGCGGCGGCCCGGACGGCCGGCGCCCCGTCGTCCACGGCGCCCTCCACCAGGTCGGCGCAGGAGTGCCAGCGCCGGTCCACCGCGTGGAAGCGGTCGTGCGCCTCGATCACCGTCCGGTACACCTGCGCGTCGAGCAGCCGGAGGGCGTCCGACGGCACGGCGAAGCCGCCGAGGCTGCTGTCCTCCAGGCGGGTGGCCTTGACGACCGCGCAGACCCCGCCGGTCGCATGGCTGAGCACGGGCCCGCCCGACAGTCCCGGATTGACCTCTCCCTCGACCAGTTCCAGCAGCGGGTGCCCCTGGTAGGCGGTGCGGCCGCCCGCGGTCAGCGCCACCGTGCGCGGGGCCGCCCCGCCCCGTTCGAGCAGGTCCGTGAAGCCGGTCGCGGTGAGCGCCGTCCGCGCGGCGGGCTGCTCGGGGTCCAGCCAGACGCACGGGTGGTCGGCCGGCGGGTCGAGGAGCTCCAGCACGGCGAGGTCCGGGAAGGGGTACAGCGCCCCGTCCCGCCCGACGGGGCCCGCGGAGGCCGCCCGGACCACCGCCTCGTGGTCGGCGCCCGCCCAGTGCAGCCGCACCGTCGTCCCCGGCTCGCTGCCGGTGACGTGGGCGCAGGACACCGCGAAGCCCGGCGCGACGAAGAAGCCGGCGCCGTCCGCCGCACCGCGCACGGACACCCGGCACTGCTCCAGCAGCGCCTGGAGCAGGGCGAGCGGGTTCGGCTTGCGCACGGCGGGCACCTGTTGGCGTCGGAAGGGCTGGACGGTCGGGGCCTCACGCCCCGTCAGGAGCCCGGCCGGTCCACTTGAGCGCGACCTTGAAGGTGGCCTTGCCGCCGACGCCGGTCACGGCGGCGACGACGCCGTGCTCGGTGGCCGCGAGCTCCAGGCCGAACTCGACGCTGACCTCGTGGGGGCCGACCTTGGCCACCGCGTCGCGCACGTTCGTCGCGACCGCCTGCAGCGACTCCTGGAACCCGTCGATCCGCTTGGCCAGCTGGTCACCGAGTCCGGTGTCCCGCGGACCGCCCGCCCGCTCCACCGACGCCCAGATCAGCTGGCCGTCGGGCAGGGCGAGTTGGACGAACTGCTGCATGGGGACCCCCTGATCCGAAGCCTGGCGATCACGCCTCGGCCATCGTAGGAGTTCGCCGGCCGGTGCGCGGGCCGATCCGGAAAATGGCCGGCCCCCGGCTCCGCAGGGAGTTGCGTAGTTCTACCGATGCCCGCCGTCGCGCGCTCCGCGAGGATCGGTGTGCGGCGTGCCGGCCGGGTCCGCTCAGTGCCCGGCCCCCGTCGCGACCGATGTCTCACCACTCGGGGCCGGCCGTCTCCGGCCCCTGACGGATCGAATGCGGAGCAACGCAGCGCATGGGAATTCTCGGCTCCCTCAAGGGCCTCTTCAGCTTCAGCTACAACACCCTGGCCGACGCGCCGGCCCTGACCGTCGAGCAGGAACGCGGCCTGGCGCTCGGCGCGGTGTACGCGTCGGAGGACCACCTGCCGATCAACGCGCTGACGATGGAGGCCGACGCCCGGACGGCCGCCAAGGTGGTCCGCGGGCCGTGGGGCGTGGTGGACACCGCCTCCGCCCGGGAGACCTACCGCTACCTGCTCGACACCGGGCACCGGGGCATCTACCAGGTGGTCCGCCCGTACCTCGGGGAGTTCTACGGCGCGAAGAAGCGCAGCGAGTCGATCGCCGTCCAGCGGCGCGGGGCGCAGGAGATCCCCGAGGAGGCGCGCCGGCACGGGCTCGTCGCCAACGACGTGCTGCGCTACTTCAGCGGCTACACCAACACCATCTACGAGGTGGGGCGCAACCTGCCCGAGCAGCTGCCGAACTCGATCGCGGGCTGGGACGCGGCCCGGGTGGTCCAGGTGAGCCGGCTCTTCGTGGACGCCGGCTTCGTCCAGCCGGAGGAGGCCTGGGCGGCGATCGCGCGGGCGGTGGAGCTCGCCCGCGCCGAGCACACCTCCTGGGCGGACTTCAACGCCGGGTTCGTCTTCGGGCGCGCGTTCTGGCAGATGGGCATGGCCGGGCCGGACGCCGACAAGATCGCGCAGGACGTCACCACCTTCCAGATCCACGCCGAGCGCCTGCTGAGCCGCGACGACAGCCCTTGGACCCGGCTCGCCTGGTAGCCGCGCCGCGCGCACGGTGCGTCAGGGGGTCCGGCTGAGCACGATGTGGGTCAGGCTCGCCCGGTTGGGCACGCCGAGCTTGCGGTAGATCCGGCCCAGGTGGCTGTCGATCGTGCGCACGCTCAGCACCAGGGCGCCGGCGATCTCGCCGCTGGTCAGTCCGCTGCTGGCGAGCGCGGCGATCTCCCGCTCCCGGGCGGTGAGCGGGGCCAGCGGGTCCTCGGCCGCCGCGCCGGGCGGGCGCCCGGACGTGCTCCCCGCCGTGCTGCCGGCCGTGCTCCCCGCCGCGCCACCGCCGGCCGGTGCGGCGAGCCGACGGCGCTGGCGGGCGGCCTCGCCGGCCAGTCGGGCCGAACCGCACCGGTGCGCCAGCAGCGCCGCCCGGTCCAGCCGCTCGGCCACCTGCTCGCGCCGCCCCGCGTCCAGCGCCAGTTCGGCCGCCGCCAGCAGGGTCCGGGCGGCCTCGATCCGTTCCCCGCCCTCGGTGAACCGGGCGGTCGCGTCCTGGGCCTGCGCCAGGGCCAGGTCGGTCTCCCCCCGCAGTGCGTGCGCCCGCATCCGGGCCCGCCGTGCGAACCCGAGCCGGCTCGCGGAGGGGAGGAGCTCGACGGCGTCCTCCGCGAGCCGTGCCCAGTGCTCGACCGCAGCCAGGTCGCCGTCGGCCTGGGCCGCCTGCGCCAAGGTCTCGCAGAAGCGCGGTCGGCGCCAGGTGGTGAGCCCGGGCAGGTCGGTGCCGCCCGCCGCGTCCAGCAGCAGCCAGCCGGCCCGCACCGGGTCGCCCGCGAGCAGCACCAGCCCGGCCACCAGGCAGCGCACGCCGACGGCCCAGCCGGGCGTCTCGCCCTCGGCAATGGCCAGCGCCCGGTCGGCCAGGGCGAGGGCCTCGCCCGGGTCGTCGGCCGGGTTCAGCCAGAGCAGGGCCTCGGCCCGGAAGGTCGCCAACCCGGCCCTGGTCGCGGGGTTGCCGGCGCTGTCGACCAGCGGGGTGGTCTCGTCCAGGGTCGCCAGCGCACCCCGCAGGTTCCCGGCCCGCAACTGGGTGTTGGCCAGGCTCATCAGCGTCATCGGCCGGACGAACGTCTGCCCGGTGCGCCGGGAGAGCGCCGCGCCGCGGCCGAGGTGGCGTTCGGAGTCGGCCAGCCGGCCGAGCATCCCCTCGGCCATGCCCACTTGGTAGGCGGCCTCCAGGTTGGTCAGCAGCGTGGCGTCCGTGGTCGAGTCGATCAGCTCGGCCGCCCGGCCCACCGTCGTCAGCGCGGTGGCCAGGTCGCCGGTGAACAGGTTCGCCAGGGCGGCCTGCGCCAGCGCGTTGGCCTCGCCGACCCGGTCGTGGTGCCGGCGGGCGATCGTCGCCCCCGTCTCGGCGTGCTGCCGGGAGGTCGCGTAGTCCTGCAGGTCGTAGCTGTAGTCGGCGAGTTCGGCGTGCAGCACGGCGGCGGTCGCGGAGTCCTGGTCGACCAGCGCCGCGAGCCCGGCGCGGGCGATGGCGCCGGCCTCGGTGAAGTGGCCGAGCTGCCGTTCGACCCGGCTGGCGTCGGCCAGCGCCGTCGGCGCGGCGCCGGTCGGCCGGCCCGGCTCCGCCGCGCGCAGGGCGTCCAGCAGCGCGCGGCTCTCCGGCGCGTCACCGGTCAGCAGCCTGGTCCGGGCGAGCAGCACCCGCGCCTCGTGCCAGTGCGGCGCGCCCTCGTGCAGCAGGGACAGCGCGGCCTGCAGGTACTCGGCCGCGTCGGCGGGCGAGCTGTGCAGCACGTCGCGGGCGGCGGCGATCAGCGTGGTCAGGTGCTCGGGCCGGCCCGGATCGGCGGCCCGCACGATGTGGTGGGCCCGGCGCGCGATGGGTGCCGCCCGGCCGGCCAGCGCGCGTTCGGCGGCGCGGTGCAGGGCGAGCCGGCGACCGGGTTCGAGGCGCTGGTGGACGACCTCGCCGAGCACGCGGTGACGCAGTGTCAGCTGCGGGGCCGGGTCGGCCGGGCGCACCAGGTCGAGCTGGGAGAGCGCGTCGACGGCCCGCATGGCCGCCGCCTCGTCCAGGTCGGCGACCTCGGCCAGCAGGTCGGGGCGGCACGGCTCGCCGAGCACCGCCAGGGCCTGCACCACTGCGAGCGCGTCGCCGTCCAGGCCCGCCAGCTCGCCGAGCACCGCCAGGGCGGCGTCCGTGGCCGCTCCGCCGGCGGCCAGGATCTTGAGGTACTGCGGGTTGCCCAGGCTCGCGCGGTGGAGCTGCTCGGCGTCGGGGTGGTCGCCGAGCAGGGCGCGGCCGTGCTCGCGGGAGAGCGGACCGAGCTGCCGCACGTCGAGCCGGCCGGTGGACGCGGCCCGGGAGAGTGCGGCGGCCGGCGCGGGCGAGAGCTGCCGCTGACGGTACGCCAGCAGGCACAGCACCGGGCCGGTGGCGGCGGCTTCCAGCAGCTCCGCCAGGTCGGCGATCCGATCGGCCGCCACCCGGTGCAGGTCGTCCAGCACGACCAGGGTGGCCGGGGCCGGGTGGTCGCGCAGGTCGCTGCACGCGCCGGCCGCCGAACGGTCGCCGGGGGACGCCACCAGGACCCGGACCCCGACGGCCCGGGCGCGCGCGATCACGGCCAGCAGCAGTGCGCTCTTGCCGATCCCCGGTTCCCCGACCAGCGCGACGGCGCGACCCCGGCCGGCCACCAGGTCGTCCAGCGCGCCCAGCAGGGCGGCGAGTTCGGCCTCCCGGCCGACCAGCCAGGGCGTCTCCGCGGCCGGCGGTGCCGGCCGCCCCGGCCGAGTCGGTGGGCCCTCGTCGTGACTGCGCAGATCGTCGGACATGACGGCACACTAGCCGTTTTTCATGTCAGCTAACGAAACTGAGAGTACTTCATGCCAGCTAAGGCCGGGTTCCGGCCGGCCGTCGGCGCGGCCGGGACCCGGCCTGATCCGACGCGAATGGTCAGACAGGCCCTAGCGCAGGAACCACTTCTGGTTCGGCGTCCCCGAGCAGTCCCACAGCTGCAGCCGGGTGCCCGCCGCCGTGGCCTTGTCCTTGGCGTCCACGCACTTGTTGGCCTGCGGGTTCACCAGGTCCTCGGGGCCGGCGAGCACCCACTTCTGGGCCGCGGTGCCGTTGCAGTTGGCGATCTGGATCTGGGTGCCGTTGGCCACCGCGCCCCAGGCCACGTCCAGGCACAGGCTCAGCACGTGCACCGTGCCGTCGCTGCGGAAGTCCCAGGCCTGGGCGGCGCCGCCGTTGCAGTCCTGCAGTTCCAGCGGGATCCCGTCGCTGACGTTGCCGTTGACCGGTCCGATGCACCGGTTCGATCCGCGCCCGACGATGGGGCGCCCGACCACGGGGGGCTGGGCCGGCGGCTGGGCGGGCGGCGGACCGGCGGCCGGCGGCTGGGCCTGGGTCGGGGCCGGAGCGGCCCGGGTCGGCTGGGGGGCGGGCTGCGCCGGGGCCGGGGCGGCCTGGGTCGGCGCCGGAGCGGCGGACGGCACGGGCGCGGCCTGGGTGGCCACCGGGGTCGGCGCCGCGGGCGCGGAGATCTGGGCCGCGGGAGTGTTCTCCGCCTTGGCCACCGTCGCGCTGGTCACCGTCGGGTTGGTGGTCGCCCAGAGCGCGGCCGCACCGACCAGCAGCGCCAGCAACGCGGCCAGCACCGGCATCAGCCATCCGGCCACCAGCGCCGGCTGCAGGTACTCGCCGCGCACCACCAGCGCCTCGGCCCCGGCCCGGCGCAGCTCCACCGCGTACTCGTGCCGCTGCGCGCGGCCGACCCAGAGGAACCGCTGCGGCCGCAGCTCGACCGGGACGAACCCGGCCCGCCCGGGCGCCACCTGGACCGAGGGCGTGCGCAGGTCGTAGCGCAGTTCGCTGCCCTGGCCCAGCCCGCGCACCGAGGCGGTGACCGTCGAGTTGCCCAGGTTGTCCACCGCCAGCTGCGGCCGGGCCCGCCACCGCCCGCGCACCCGCAGCGGCACCAGCTCCGCGTTCAGCTCGCTGAACTGGCCGACCGTCACGACCCCTTCGGGCACGCTCGCCTGGTCCGGGTACTCGGCCGGCACCACCTTCACCGCGAACGGCACCGGCCCCGCTGACACCTCGTGGCTGCGCGGCGGGCTGACCGTCACGCTCACCGTGGCGCTGGTGTCCGGCAGCAGCCGCACCCGTTCGGGGTCCACCGTCGCGTAGGGAGCGAGTTCCCCGACCGGTTCGACGCGGTACTCGTCGACCACGTCACTGGTGTTCCGCACTCTGACCCGCAGGGTGACGCTTCCCCCCGGATCCACTGCCGCCGTCGCCCGCTCAAAGCTCGCCCACGCACTCACCGTGCCACTCTAGGAACCTCGGCCGGCCCGGTCACCGCCCGTTGGGGCGCCCCCGAGGGCATCAACTCCTGCCCCTTCGTCCCCGTGGCGGCCGGGCCAGCAGCCGGTCCACGTGGTAACGCTCCAACCCGAGTTCCGGGTCGATCGGCAGCAGCAGCCGGTCCCGCCGGAAGACCGAGTTGCGCACCAGACGGAACGGCATCACGTCGTCCACCCAGGCGAACGGCCGCCCGCCGGCGTGCCGCAGCAGCGGGGCCCACTTGGCACCGGAGAGCAGCTCCATCAGCCGGACCCGCGGATCCCCGGGCTGCGGACGGTAGCCGCGGAACCGCACCACCGGCAGCGGGGGCAGGCCGAGCAGCGGCGCCAGGTGGGTGTTCGCGTCCTCCTCCCAGGTGGTGGCCCAGCACAGCTCGTAGACCTGCGCCAGCTCCGCCAGCCACACCCCGTGCACCGGCGCCAACAGCACCCGGAAGCCCAGCAGATCGTGCTCCTCGAACCCGGCGCCGGGCGGCGGCGCGGCCGGG
The DNA here is from genome assembly GCF_042741245.1 of Kitasatospora sp. NPDC058965. Taxonomy (NCBI): domain Bacteria; kingdom Bacillati; phylum Actinomycetota; class Actinomycetes; order Kitasatosporales; family Streptomycetaceae; genus Kitasatospora; species Kitasatospora sp. NPDC058965. Next base: position 13,212 of record NZ_JBHYKG010000069.1, on the reverse strand, counting down.
TTCAGCACTCCGTCGACGTCCAGGAAGAGCAGTGGTTTCCCCATGCCCCGTCCCGACGCCCGGCGACCCGGCGGAGTTCCCCGTGCCCGGCACACCGGCGTGCCTTCCCGCGCGGGGCCCCTTGGCCGCCCGTCGGCAACGTCACCCGAGGTAGACCCTCTGCCACTCCAAGGACGTCATGCTCAGTGCGGCCTCGGCGAGGGCGCGGGCCGACTCGGTCTTGTTGGGCTCGCCATCACGCACCCGGACCCACGCAAAGCACGGAACACCCTGGCCGACCGCCTCTCCGGGGACACCATGCCACGTGTTCAGTGCTGACAGCCGCCCAGGGATTCGCCATGTCCCGCGCACCATTCAGGCTGAGCGCATGAAGGCCGTTGACGTCTCGAGGATGATCGCCCGCAAGCCTTCTTGCCCGTGACTGGGCGTCAGGATATGGAGCCCTCGTGTAGACCTCACCTTCTCGAAGCTCCTGACAGCCCGTAGGTGTACACGCCACGATGGCCTTGCGCCGTCCATGCAAGTTCACGCAAGCAATGGGACAGGAGGGGTGGACATGAAGGTACGGTTCGTCGGTATCGACCCGGAAACCGGCCAGGGCAACAGTCCTACGGTGTGGGTGGATGAGGAGGTTGGGGACCTGCTGTGTCAGAGCTTCGCCGCCGACGAGGAGTCGATCGAAGGCTGCCTCGCGGCCGGCCACGGCCCGGACCACGACAACACCATCCCCGACCACGAGCGCGTGATTCGGATCCCGCACCGGATGATCCCGATTATCAGGAAGGCGTGCGATGACGCAGAACGTTCCCAGCTTCACTGAGCTGCTGAACTCGGCGCGAGTATCCGCTGTTCACCTCGAACTCCGCGATCAGTACAGCGTCGCGGAGGAAGCTGAGGAACTGGCGAAGTGGCGGCGTGGCGACGCGGTGGACGTCGATCCCGACTCGGAGTACTGGATCGGCTGGAGTGACCTCGTGCGGGGCATCGTCGGGCGGGGCGTGACCGTCCAACGCGCACGGGTCGTATCGCTCCCCGTGACCGACTACATCCGCTACGAGCATCACATCACCACCGTGAACGAGGCGATCGGCGAGCAGGTCCGGTGGCTCCCGCGTAGCGAGGCATCGGGCATCGCGCTGCCTGGGAATGACTTCTGGCTCATCGACGGCCGGGCGGTCCGCTTCAACCTGTTCGATGGCCCCGGCCGGGCGCTGGACCCGCAGTACTCGGAAGACCCCGAAGTGACCCAGCTCTGTGCCTCGGCCTTCCAAGCCGTGTGGGACCGTGGCGTGGACCACAAGGAGTTCGTGGTCTGATTCCACGACACCACCGAATAGCCAGCTCATGTCTCTGTCGCCGTCTTCGTCCGCCCAGGCAGCTCGGGAAGCCATCGCCGGCAAACTCCGAGCTCTCAAGGCCGAGGCTCGGTTGAAGGGAAGCGAGCTGGCTGCCCGGTGCGGCTGGAGCGAGTCCAAGGTCTCTCGAATCGCGCACGCCAGGACGCCGCCCTCGGACGATGACATCCTCCGGTGGTGTATTGCCTGCGGTGCAGAAGCTCAGGCTCCGGACATCATCGCCGCCAACCGCCAGGCCGACGAGATGTACGTCCAGTGGCGCAAGGTCCATCGGGACGGGATGAAGCGTGCTCAAGACACCGAGATGGCCCAGCTGGAGCGGACACGGCTGACACGCATCTACTGCTCCAACGTGGTCCCCGGGGTTACCCAACGCCGCGGGTACGCCACGAGCCTGATGACAGCAATCACCCGGTTCCAGGAGACCCCGAACGATGTTGACGCCGCCGTGGAATCGCGGGTCGCCAGGTCGAACCTGTTCCGGCGGGCTAATCATCAATTTGCGATGGTGCTCGAAGAGACCGTGCTGCACTACCCGTTCGGCGGCGCTGAAGCCATGCGTGAGCAACTCGGCTTCCTGCTGGAGGTCATGAGGCTCCCTCGAGTGAGTCTCGGGATCATCCCTCGCAACGCGCCTCGTGAGATGTGGCCACTCGAAGCCTTCTCCATCTACGACGATCGCCAGGTGATGGCTGAGCTGCTGTCAGCTGTCGTCACCATCACGACCCCTGGGGAGATCGCCGCCTACGACAAGGCGTTCAAGATCCTCGCCGGCATGGCCGTCTACGGGCCGCGGGCCAGGCACCTGATTCAGCAGGCCATCCACTCGTTCGAGTGAGCTCATGCAAGACGGTGCAAGAAACTCGCATCGTCCAACAGCCCTTCCCTACGGTCTGTCTCGCGTCCCACCGCTCTGGTGAAGGAGAGTGACCGAGGATGAGCGCCACCAGGGACGACCCCGCTTCCGCGCGCACGAAGAGCAGGACCCTGCACGCCGGCCCGCCCTCCCCCGACCTTCTTCCTTCGCTGCTCCACTCGATCGAGCGGTGCAAGGCGCTCCACCTCCCGCGCTGCCCGCTCAGCGCGCAGAAGAAACGGCGTTGAGGCTTCCATGAACTCCCTTGTCCAGGGCGGCGCTCAGGTGCCTTCTCCCGCCTGGCATGGGCTCACTGCTGCCTCGCCGGTGCTGGAAGGGCCTTTGCCCCGGCGAGGGCTTGCACCATCCGGCCGTCCATCTGGGCAGCCGGCTCCTACTGCCGAGGAGTCCTCGTGACTGCAACCGCAACGCAGCTCATGGCCACCCGCCCGTGGGGCGCGGGCCGACTCAAGCCGTACCCGACCACCACTCGCCTCCCGTATGCCTCGGTCAGCATCGACGCGGGCACCCAGCTCGGTGTGTTCCGGGACCGCGCCGGCCTGGTGGTCGAGATGGGCAAGCACGGAACCAGCAGCGGCACCGAGACCAGCACGACCACCAACTCCGACTCGGCGAACGACCAGGGCCACGACCAGGACAGCCAGCAGGACTGATGCCGTCGACCGAGGAGAGGCCGGTTCTCGTGGCCACCGAGGCCGCGGACGTTACCGCTGACATGGTGATCACCGAACTCAACCGGCGAGGTGTGCCGGTGCTCCGATTCAACCCCGCCGACATGGGTTCGGGGTTGACGGTCTCGGCTCGGTTCGGAACCCGCCAGGCTCCCGCGGCCGGGCAGGTTCGCACCCTGTCGAGAACTGCCGAGCTGTCGTGTGTTCGCGCGGTGTACTGGCGCCGGCCGGTGTGGCCGACGTTCCAGGGCTGCGGTCTGAACGAGGACGACGCTCGCTTCGCAACCGCCCAGGTGCGGTACGGACTTGGGGGTACCCTCTATGCCCTTGACGGTCCGCTGTGGGTCAATCACCCGCTTCGCGCGGCGGCATCCGACTACAAGCCGACGCAGCTGGCGTCGGCTCAACGGCTCGGGCTGGCCGTGCCGCCTACGATCGTCACCAACGACTTGGACGAGGCAAAGCAGTTCATCACCGCACACGATCAGGTGATCTTCAAGACCTTGCGATGGACACCGTACGAGCGCGATGGGGTTCCGGTAACGGGATGGGCGGAGCCGGTCACCGCTACCGAACTGGACGCCAGCGTGCGCGTGGCGCCCCACCTGTTCCAGGTCCGGATCGACAAGGTCGCCGATGTCCGGGTGTTGGTGGTCGGTCGCCGCGTGTTCGCGGTGCGGATCGACTCCGGCATGTTGGACTGGCGCAAGGACTACTCGGCTCTGTCCTACTCGGTGGTGGACCTGCCGGACGGCCTGGAGAAGGCCCTCCTTGCGTTCCTTGACCACTTCGGGCTGGTGTCCGGGTCCTTCGATCTCGCTATCGACCGAACCGGGGACTACTGGTGGCTGGAGCTGAATCCGAACGGCCAATGGGGGTGGCTGGAGGGGGAAACCGGGCTGGAGATGTCCGCGGCATTCGCTGATCTGCTGACTCAAGGAGGAATCACATGAGCGACACGGCACCGCTGCGGCGTGCTCTTGCTGACCGGCTGGAGAACGCCGGGGTCCTTGTCACTCCCGCCTGGCGGGCCGCTGTGGAGGCTGTTCCGCGCGAGAAGTTCCTGAACCCCGGTGTGTTCCTGCCGGTGGACGGAGACCGTTGGCGACCCGTCACGCCCTCCGGGACGGACCCGGCCGAGTGGGAGGAGATCGCCTACCGTGAGGAGTCGTTGACGACCCAGCTCGACGGCCACCTGACCGCCGATCAGGTCAGCGACCTCGTGTCCGGCTCGCCCACGTCGTCTTCCACGACGCCTGTTACGGTGCTGGGCATGATCGAGCACTTGGACGTTGCCGATGGGCACCGAGTGCTGGAGATCGGCACTGGCACCGGCTACTCCTCCGCCCTGATGTGCCACAGGCTCGGCGCGGACAACGTCACGACCGTGGAGGTCGATCCGGAGGTGGCCGAACGCGCGGATGTCGCGCTGGAGTCGGCCGGCTTCTCCACCTGGACGGTCACAGGAGACGGTCTTCTCGGGCACCCTCGCCGAGCGCCCTATGACCGGGTCATCGCCACCTGTGCTGTTCGCCGTATCCCCCACGCCTGGGTTCGCCAGACCAAGCCAGGTGGGACCATCCTGACCACTCTCGGCTCCTGGGGGTACGGAACGGCCCTCGCCAAGGTCACAGTCGGCGAGGACGGTACGGCCGAGGGGCAGATCATCGACCGCTCTTCGTTCATGCAGGCCCGGTCCCAGGCCATTGTGCCGGTGACTGGCGACCTGTCCGCCCGCACGGCCTACCGCGACAGCGAGCGGGAGGCGAAGTTGCCCCCGACCATCCTGACTGGCTGGATGCCGGCCTTCCTCGCCCAACTGTCGGCGCCGGGCGCTCAGCTCGTCCGCGCCGCGACAGCCGACGGAACACAGCTCCTGTTCCTGTTCGACCCCGAACGTGAGTCGTTCGCGGAGTTCGTCGCCGAGAACGACGTGTGGACCGTTCGCCAGGGCGGCCCTGTCGCGTTGTGGGACGACATCGAGCGGGCTCTCATCGCCTGGCAGGACTCGGGATGCCCGGACATCACGGACGTGCAGCTCCGTGTCACCAAGGCAAGCCACACGTACTGGATCGGCGGCTCCCCGGAGCTTCGTTGGGAGCACCCTCTCGCCTGAGCAGCGGGCCGCCAGTCGATACCGTGGCACACGAGCCGGCTCCTACGTGAGGAACCGCAGGACGGACGACGAGCCGCTGTCCGAGTGCCTGGCTGACACCGAGGCTGGGGGCCGGGTTCAGCACTGCGTCGACGTCCAGGAAGAGCAGCGGTTTCCCCGTGCCCCGTCCCGACGCCCGGGCACCCGGGCACCGGGCGGAGCTCCCCGCATCCGGGGTGCGGTGGGCGGGAGACCCGCCCAGGGCCCGGCCGACGCCCCGTCAGCGCCCGCGCTGCACCAGCACCGCGCCGGCCAGCACGACCACGGCGCCCACCACGGTGTTCCAGTGCAGGGCCTCGCCCAGCACGAGGACGCCGGCCGCGGTGGCCACCAGCGGGGTGAGGTAGGTGACCGTCTGCGCGGTGGTCGGCCCGACCTCGGCGACCAGTCCGTACTGGAGCAGGAATGCGAACCCCGTCCCCAGGACGCCCAGCGCCAGCACCGAGAGGACGGGGGCCACCCCGGGTGCGCTCGGCAGGTGGCTGAAGCAGACCGTCGCCACGGCCAACTGCGCTGCTGCCATGGTCAGCTGACCGGCTGTCAGGGTCAGGTTCGACTCGGGGCGGTCGGCCAGCGTGCGGCGGACCCAGATCCAGCCGATCGGGTAGCTGAGCGAGGCGGCCAGGGCCAGCCCGGCGCCCAGCGGGTCGACGCCGTCGAAACCCTGCCAGGCGCCGAGCACCGTGAGCACGCCCAGGAAGCCGACGGCCAGCCCCGCCACCCGGCGCCGACTCGGCCGGTCCTCGGCGAGCGCGACGACCGACAGCACCATCCCCCACAGCGGCGAGGTGGCGTTGCAGATGCCGGCCAGCTGCGAGGGGATGGTCTGCTCGGAGTAGGCGAACAGCGCGAACGGCAGCGCGTTGAGCAGGAAGGCCGCGACCGCGAGCCGACCCCACAGACCGGCCCCGCGCGGCAGCGGCTGCCGCTTCACCGCCAGCACCACCAGCAGCACCGCGGCGCCCGCCACCACCCGACCCAGCGTGACCTGGAGCGGTGCGAAGCCCCGGTTGCCGACCTTCATGAACAGGAAGCTGAAGCCCCAGATCAGCGAGAGCGCGGCGAACTTCACCCGCCAGTCGAGCCACCGGCGCGCGGCGGCGGGGCCGGACGGGGCAGCAGTGACCTTGGTGGCGGAAGCGGCGGTCGGGGCGGGGGCGGTGGTCGGGGCGGGAGTGGTGCTGGCGGTGGCAGGCATGCTGTCACCCTCGCCGACCAGCACAGCTAAGCACAAGCGAGAATACGTTCCAGCTACCGCGTAGCATTGCTTACATGTTGAACCTGGAGCGGTTGCGCATCCTGGACGCGGTGGCCCGGCACGGCTCGGTCACCGGCGCCGCCGAGGGCCTGCACATCACCACCTCGGCCATCTCCCAGCAGCTCGGCAAGCTGGAGCGGGAGACCGGCCAGCAGTTGCTGGCCAAGCACGGGCGCGGCATCCGGCTGACCGATGCCGGCCTGCTGCTCGCCGACCACGCCGCCGGCATCCTCGCCCAGGTCGAGCGGGCCCGGTCCGACCTGGAGGCGCACCGCGGCCAGGTGGTCGGCGAACTGCGGATCGGCGCCTTCCCGACCGCCGTGCGCGGCCTGCTGCCCGCGGCCGTGACCACCCTGCGCGCCGAGCACCCGCAGCTGCGGGTCCGGGTGCAGGAGCGCGAACCGGAGGGGTGCGTGCGCCGCCTGGTCCGCGGCGACCTCGACCTCGGCATCGTCGTGGACTGGTACAACAAGCCGTTCGCGCTGCCGCCCGGGCTGCTCAAGGCCCCGCTGCTGGACGACACGGCCGACCTGGCGGTGCCCGCCGACCATCCGCTGGCCGACCGCGCCGAGGTGGGACTGGCGGACTTCGCCGAGGACGACTGGATCTGCTGGCAGGAGGGCGAGTTCTGCCACGACTGGCTGGTGTTCACCATGCGGGCCAAGGGCATCGAACCGCGCATCGTCCACCACGCCGAGGAGCACGAGACGCAACTCGCCCTGGTGGCGGCCGGCCTGGGCGTCGCCGTGCTGCCGCGACTGGGCCGCGGCCCCGCCCCCGAGGGCGTCCGCCTGCTCCCGGTCCGCCGTCCGGTACTGCGCCACCTCTACGCCACCTGGCGCGCCGACGCCGACCGCCGCCCCGCCATCCGGGCCGCACTCGCCGCCCTGACCGCGGCGGCCCGCACCCCCGAGCGGGCCTGACCCGCGCCCGCTCCGGCTGCGGGAGCCGGGTCAGCGAGTGATGATGTCGAGCAGACCCTGCCCCGGAAAGGTGCGGTGCGATGTTCCAACTGATCTGGATCCTGCTGATCGGCTTCGTCCTCGGCATGCTCGCGCGGCTGCTGCTGCGCGGCCCGCAGGCGATCCCCTGGTGGCTCACCATGCTGCTCGGCGCGGCCGGCGCCTGGCTGGGCAACGCGGTCTCCGGCTGGATCGGCGTGCGCCACACCTCCGGCATCGACTGGATCCGCCACCTCCTCCAGCTCGGCTTCGCCCTCCTCCTGATCGGCTGGGCCGCCCCGGCCTGGGCCAAGTCCCACCCGCGCCGCTGACCGCACCTCCCTCCTGACACGAAGGGGAACTCCCGACACCCGCAAGGGGCCGGGAGTTCCCCTTCGTCGTTCGCCCTTGTCGCTCCCCCGTGTCGTTCGCCCGGGTCGGTGTCCGCCCTTGACATCCCACACAGCCTGACTGATACCGTCACATCATCATTCAGAGCTCGAACGATTTTCGGAGTGACTCAATGGAGGCCCTGCTCGCCGCCAACCTCGTGGCGGCCCTCGTCAGCGCCGGTTCGAGCATCGCCGGGGTCCTGCGCCCCGCCCTCGCGCTCCCCGCCGGCGAGCCCGTCACCACGGGAACCGACCTCTACGCCCGGGCCTACGCCGCGCGCGCCGTCCCGCTGGGGCTGGCCACCGCACTCCTGCTGCTGACCGGGGCGTCCCACGCGGTGGCCTGGCCGATGCTGGCGGTGGCCGGCCTGGCCCAGGCCGGCGACAGCGCGATCGGCGCCCGGTACCGCAACCGCGGCATGACCCTCGGCGCCGGCGCCTTCGCCGTCCTCCACCTCGCCTCGGCCTACTGGATCGCCCGGTGAACGCCGGGACCGCCCTCACCGCGGCGAGCGCGACGCTCGCCTTCCTCCTCGAAATGGCCGTCTACGTCTCGGCCGCCTGGTGGGCCCTCACGCGCTCCACCCGCCGCGCCTTCCGACTCGCGCTGGCCGCCGCCGCCGTGCTGCTCCTCGCCGCCGTCTGGGGCCAGTTCGGCGCACCCACTGCCGCCCACCCCCTGCACGGCCCGGCCCGCGCAGCCCTCGAACTCCTCTGGTTCGGCACCGGCGCCCTGGCCCTGCGCACCGCCAAGGGCCCCCGCGCAGCACTCTGGTTCACCGCCGCCTGGGCCCTGTCGACCGCCCTCGAGTTCTGACCCGCACAGCAGCTCGACCGTCGGCCGCGAATCGCGCCGAACCTCCGCGCCAGGTCCCGCAGCCGGTGAGGTTGCTCTGCACCACAAGAAGGGCTCTTCCGACGTACCTGTGGGTGTGATCATGCGGGCCGGCGGCGGGGCAGGGTGGACCGACTGCCGCCGGGTAAGTGTGGCAAGCGGAACGGTGGCGATGCCGCCCTCGGCGAGCCCGTCGACGTCGGAGACCTGACAGCCGTCCGGCCGGACGCGGGGCTCTCTGTTCGCACCCGCCCTCCCCGCTGGGGCGGCGGCCGGGGTAGTAGGGTTCGGCGGATGGTGACCATGCGGTGGACCCTGCTGGCGACGCTTGTGACGATCGCATCCGTTGTGGTGCTGAATGCCGGGTTCGACCTGGACTCACACGTCGCGGCATACATCTCGACCGGCCTGTTGATGGCGCTGGTCCTCGGTCGGCGGGTGGTCGTGACGAGGCGGGAGATTCGGGAACGGGCCGCGCAGTTCGAGCGGCCGGGTTCCGTCGAGTGGGACGAGTGACGAAGGTCAGGCCGTGGTCGTGGGACGTTCGCGAGCCGGCCGGCGCCCAGGACCGGCACGGCGTTCCCGGCCTCCCGGCCCTGGCCGGCGATCCGGTCGTGAACTACCGCGAGTTGGACGGCAGCGCGATGTACGCGACGGCGTTGGCCGACCGCGGCTCCACGCAGACCCTGCGGTTCCGGCAGGGAGGGCAGCAAGTGCCCGCCACGGCACTGTGACGGGCACTCAGTACCGGTCGCGGCAGTGATCGCGGGAGCGGGGTCAGCGTTCCGGTCGCCAGCGTGGGGCCTCGTCGTCGGGGGTGTCCGGGCTGGCGAAGTGGAAGGGGACGCCCAGGTGGTCGGCCAGGGCCTGGCCGGCGCGCCGGGCGGCGACCGCGTGCGGGTGGCGGTGCACGGCGGCTTCGGCCTCGCCGAGGTACTTCTTCGCGGTGGACCGGTACACGGTGGCCAACGACCTCGTCTGCTTCGGGTCCTCGGTGACGGCCATCAGCAGCACGAACCAGTCGTGGACCGTGTCGCCGTCCCAGACCGCCTCGATCGCCAGGATCGGCTCGGCCCGGCCGGCGGCGCGAACGGCGAGGGAGTCCAGGTCCAGCGGGCTGAGCGGTTCCAGGGCGATCCGGTCCCCGTGGTGCTCGTACCGGTCACCGACGATCAGCTGCGCGGTGCCGACGCCGATGTCGTCGGGCACCAGCCCGATCTCGACGACGAGTCGGATGGCCGCCATGGAGGCATCCCGCAGGACCCACCCGTCGATCTGCTCGCGGATTCCGGCGGGGAGCCTCGCCCACCAGGCCTCCCGGGCTTCCTTGTCCATCACCGGTACTCCCCCCGACCGTCGTCCCGCGGCTCGCACCCCCGGATCGTCGGCCGTAGTCCGCGGCTCGGAGCCTAGTACGCCGACCGCGGATCCCGATCATGCTTTTCCGCGCGCCCGGGTAGCCCCGGGTCCAGGCCCTCGGCCGGGGGCCTAGCCGGTCCCCGGCAGGGCACCGCCCACCGCGCCAACGGTCGGCGCCGGGGGCGTCCTCGTGGGCGAGGGGGCGGCGCCGGTCGGCACGGGGCCGTTCCACGGCGAGGCGCCCGGCAGGGGTGGGGCGGTGAGCAGGGTGACGGATCCGGTCGGCAGCACGGGGGTCCACGGCGCGACGACCGGCGGCGAGACCGCCTGGCCGGTGGGCGGGCGGGCACCGGTGCTGGCGCCGGGGGTGGTTCCGGTCCTCGTGCCGTGCCCCGAGGGTCTTGCCGCGAGCACCAGGCCCACCGCCGTCGCGGCGGTCACCAGGGCCGCCGTCGCCACAGCCAGCGCCCTGCGCCCTCGGCGAGCTCCCCCAGGGTCCGCGGTTCGCCCCCTTTGGCGCTCCTTGGGGTGCGGTACCGGCTCGTGGACGCGTCGCCGGCTCAGTGTCCGGGTCAGCTTGGCGGCCACCGCGCGCCACGGCTGGAGCTCGGCCAACTCGCCCGCCTCCAGGGCGGATCCGCGCAACAGTAGGGCCCGCTCCTGCCGCAGCCCGGCCAGGTCGCCCGGCCGGAGCGCGGCCAGCGCCGCCCGCACCGCCGCCCGGCCCGCCGCCGTGTCCGGCTCGGCGACGCAGGCGTCCCAGTCCGGCGCCGCCCCGCCACCGGCGGGCCCACCGCCCGCAGACCCGCCACCGGCAGGCCCGCCACCCACCGCCCCGTCACCACCGGCAGGCACACCACCCACCGCCCCACCAACCGCAGCCGCACCACCCGCAGCCGCCCCACCACCCGCCGGCCCGGCCCCGTCGGGCAGCCGCTCCTGCGGCGGCCACTGACGCCCGGTCAGGACCACCGGCCGCCCCTCCTCCCAGTGCAGCGGCAGCGCAGCGGCCACCTCGGCCCCCGCCCCGTCGGCCAGCGCCAGGCGGGCCACCGCGAGCAGCGGGAGCGGGGAGCCGCCCGGCGGCGCGATGCCCAGCAGCAGCGCCCCGATCCGGCGGTGCCGTCCGACCGGCACCCGGGGCGGGACCAGTCCGCCGACGAAGAGCAGCCACCGCCCGTCGGCGGCGCGGGCCAGCAGCAGGGACGGGTCCTCGTCGCTCACCAGCCGGTCCGGCGCGCAGCCCGCCACCGGGGTGTGCAGCGCCGCCTGGGCCGGGGCCGGGTCGACCCCGGGTTCCAGCGGGTACCAGCGGTAGCCGCTGTCCCGCGGCACGCCGGCGGTGTTGACGTACCAGCGCACCGCGGCTGCCGTCACAGCGCCCCCAGGTAGTCGTGGTACAGCAGGATGGCGAACCCGTCCACACCCTCCTTGCAGTCGGCGGTGAAGGTCCGCGCCGCGGCGGCGAAGGCCCGGTTGGTGCCGAGCAGCGCGTCCCGCAGCCACTCCAGCGGGCCGCGCGGGCGGTCCCGGTAGGCGTTGAGCACGAAGCGCAGCATCCAGCGCAGCGGCTGGTCGGTGTCCTGCGGGGAGTACTCCTGGCGCAGCGCGCGCAGCACGAACAGCTCCTCGCCGGTCTCCCGGTCCAGGCGGGAGTAGACCATCGAGCCGACCGTCTGCGCCGTGGTCAGCACCACCGCGGCCCGGGCGGTCTGCAGACTGCCCAGGAAGTCCAGCAGCGGCTGGTAGGCGATCCGCACCCGCTGGTGCAACTGCCGCAGCAGCTCCGGCTGCTGGGCGTACTTCTCGGACTTCAGCGGGACCAGCACGACCAGCAGGTTCGGCTGGTGGCTGACCGCCTCGCGGAGCACGTCGGTGATCAGCTCCGACTTGTTGACCTCGTCGTGGCGGACACCGCCGTCCTCCATCAGCGCGGGGGTGTCGATCGCCACGAACACCACGGCGCTGGCGGCCAGGGCCTGGGCGAACCGGGCCCGCAGGTGCGAGTCGGCCTCGGTGAGCGCCTCGCCCGCGATGTCGGTGATGTTCAGCCGCAGCTCCGGCGCGGGCGCGCGCGGGGTGCCGATGGTCAGCACGTGGTCGTTGATGGTCTTGTTGCCCGCGATCCCGGGATCGTAGGTCAGCCCGTGGGCGAACCGCCGCAGCTCCTCGCGGTAGGTCTGCAGCAGGGTGGCCGTGCGGCCCTCGGGTCTGACCACCAGGCCGGTCGGCGAGACCACCCGCTGGAACTGGTCGTAGATCGCGGTCAGCAGCGAGGTCTTGCCGACCCCGCGCGGCCCGATCATGATCACGCCCACGGCACGCTGCCCGGGCACGTCGGTCGTCGTGAACATGGCTCCCGTCACCTCCGTCAGACCAACTCGGTGTACGTGCCGCGGGCCGCGTGTTCCACCCCGGTCAGCGCGTTGGTCCAGCGCCGGACCAGTTCGGCGTTGGCGGCGATCGCCGCGAACTCCTCGGGCCACACCCGGGCCCGCAGCTTCCGGTAGACCAGTTGCCAGGCGTCCCGGGCGACGTCCACGGCCAGCGCTCGGTCGCTGAACTCGTCGACCAGGGCGTAGACCGCCTCCGGCGGCTCGGTGAGCATGGTGTTCAGGGAGGCCTCCACCTTGGCGAGCGTCGCGTTGTAGGTCTCGCTGAGCAGGTACTGCATCTCCGCCATGGTCGGGTCCGGCGGGATGCCCACCTGGTTCGGGTGCAGCTGCTCCAGGGCCCGGCGGACCCGGTGCTGGAGCAGCCCGCGGTAGTTGAGGGTGAACTGGCAGACGAAGGACAGTCCGCGGTGGATGTCCTCGGTCAGCCCGCCGGGCGGCACCTGCGCCAGCAGCTCGACCAGGAAGTCCCGCCCGGGCTCCGTCCCGGGCCCGCCGAGCCGGCCGGCCTCGATCAGCACCCGGGCCAGGTCCTCGTGCATGCTGTCCACCCGCTGCTGCAACGGCCCCTCCAGGTCGAGGAACCGGCGCGACAGGGTGGCGCGCGCGTCGTTCATCACGCGGCTGACGGCGGCCGCCTTGCCGCCGTGCTCGGCTTCGAGCGCCTCCAGCTCCTCCGGAGTGCGCTTGGACGTCCGCACGTCGGCCAGCGCCTGCAGCACCGCCTGCTGGATCTCCTGGTCCGGCTGGGCGGCCTGCGCCCGGTACTGCCGCGCGAGCGCGCGCAGCCCGCCGGCCAGCGCCTGGTAGGTGCGGCCGAAGAGCTGGAGGAAGCGCTGGTCCGCGTCGCCGTCCACCGGCAGGCCGGTGACGGCGCCGGCCCGGTCGGCGAGCGCGGCCGCCTCCTCGGCCAGCGCCTTGAGCTCGCCGCGCCGCCGCTCCAGCAGCGCCCGGTCCAGCTCGTCGACCACCGAGA
>NZ_JBHYKG010000068.1:0-31382 GCF_042741245.1 Kitasatospora sp. NPDC058965 | reverse complement strand
GCCCCTCTGCCCTGCGATCCAAGGACCGCAGGGCAGAGGGGCCATGCGCTGATACCCCGTCAGAAGCCCGTGGTCCAGCCGAGGGCCTCGGCCACAGTTCGGACGCCGGTCTCCAGGGTGAAGGTGACAGCCAGGCTCCCCCCGTCGAGCTCACTGCCGAGCTCCTCGAAGTGGTCGGCCAGTGTGCCAGGCTCGAAGGAGTCCGACAGGACGTGCCACGGCGGGCGATGGCCGGGACGCTCCTGGCTCTGGGTCCCGAAGGAGACGGCGTAGGCGATGACTGCCGGCCACAGCGACTCCACCAGATAGTCCTCGCGGTCGGTCTGCGGATCGTCCGGGTCCTCCTCAAGATCCTCGGCCAAGGCCGCGCGGAAACGCTCGCGCAGGTCCGGGTGGGCAATGTCAATGGCGGCAACGACCGCCTTCAGGCTGGCCCCGGGGCCGAGCGCGGTGAGAGCGGCTGGACGGGGACCGGGTGGGAGCCAGATCCACAGCAGCAACGGATCCGACCAGTGCTCGGCAGGGAGATACAGCCCGCCAGCTTGCCCAAGGTGGTCGACGAACGCCTCTCCGCCACCGCAGGCGAGCAGGGCGACAACGGCGGACCAGCCAGCCGGGACGGTGAGGTCCTCGTTGATGAGACGGTCGATCTCAAAGGCCAGCCGGGTGGGGTGCGCGGCGGCGAACAGGTCGCCGTCGAAGACGCAGGCCGGGCAGACGGTGAGCTTGTCGCTGGTGGTGGGGGCCAACAGGTGCTGCTTGGGGTAGCGGTCGCCGCAGATGGAGCAGCTGGCGGCGTCGGCGAGCTTGGCGATCTCCTGCCCGCGTGCTTGGGCCAGCGCGGCTGACACCTCGGCGACCAGGTCCGCCGGGCCGGTGGTGGCCGGCACCCGATGGACCATCGCCTCGCCAGTATTGATGCTGATCCGGGGGGCGATGAACGTGAACTCCGGGACGGCGGTGAGGTCCACGCGATCGGCGTCATCGGGATCAGCGTCCCAGTCCTCCTGACTGGGCCGGGACATGAGCGACCAGAGCGGCCCGGGGTAGCCGGCCCACTGGCCCCCTTCCGCGAAGCCGTCCGACTCGACCGGCCAGCCGGCCGCGCTGAACGCACTGATCATCCTCCGCTGCCGCCGGGGCCGTGCGATCGACGGTCAGGTCGTTCACGGCCCTGCGCTACTTCGCCCTCGACGGCAGGGACCACCCGAGCCACAGGGCTCAGCGCGGAGGTGGGCCAGGGCGTGGGCGGGGTCGGCCAGGTGGAGGCCGGGGCGCTGTTCGACACGGATCGCGTCGAACGCGGCCGGGCCCATGATGCCGGTGACGGCGACCCGGCGCCCGCTGACGATGGCCCGGTGGAGGGTGCGGAACACCGGGGCGCCGTCGGCGTCGGTGACGTTGGCGCACACCGTGATGCCGTACAGCTCCGGGGTGTGAAGGTGGTTGGCGAAGCCGTGGTTTCCGGGTGCCACGGCGTCGTAGAGGCGGGTGAGGATCTGCCGCTCGACGGCGCCGCGCCCGAGCTGGTGGTAGCCGGTGCCCTCGAACCAGTTGCCGCAGTCGACCACCAGGTGCGTGCGGCGGGCGTGGTGGAGGTGGTCGAGCAGCGGGACGACGCGGCCCAGGTTGGAGTGGACGTCGGTGGTGGCGGTGATGCCGAACAGCTGTCGGACGGTCATGGGGATGCTCCCGGGCTGGGCGGGGGCCGGGCCGTTGCCCGGCCCCCGCGGGTCGACGGATGGTCAGGCGTGGGTGGCGGCCACCGCGAGGACGGCCTCGCCGATCGCCTCGGCGATCTCCTTGTTCTCCGCCTCGCTCATCAGCGGGTGCAGGCACGGGGTCAGCAGCCGGCCGGCGGTGGCTTCGGCGAGCGGCAGGTGCTGGCCCGTGGTCGCCTCACCGATCAGCTGGTGTCCCAGGTGGGTCGGGCGCTCGCCGGGCAGGCTGCCCAGCCCGTGCCGCACCGCCAGCACCCGCCGGACCTCGTCGCGGCCGGCCGCGCCCCAGGTCGGGGGCAGCAGCAGGTTGTAGAGGTAGTGGGTGTGGGCGCGCCCGATGCTCGGCGGCAGGACCAGTCCCGGCACCGGCAGCTCCCGCAGGAGCGCGGTACGCTGCTCGGCCAGCCGGATCCGCCGGTCGTTCATCTCGCCCAGGCGGCGCAGCTGGACGAGGCCGACGGCGGCCTGCACCTTGCTCAGCTTGTAGTTGCTGCCCAGCAGGCAACCCTTGCCGAAGCTGCGCAGCCGGCGCAGCCGCACGGCCAACTCCTCGTCGAAGGTGGTGACCATGCCGCCCTCGCCGAGCGTGGTCATCGCCTTCTTCGACTGGAAGCTGAACACCGTCGCCCAGCCGGCCCGGCCGACCGGGCCGAGCTCCGTCTCGGCGCCCACCGCGCGGGCGGCGTCCACCACGATCCTCGCCGGCCCGTACTCCGGGTTCGGGTGACGCTCGGTCAGGTCGAGCAGGGCCCGCATGTCGGCGGGCAGGCCGTTCCCCAGCCGGCGCCGGCCCGGCCCTGGGCGCGGACCACCTCCAAGCCCTCCGGCAGGCCGAGCAGAACCTGTACGCGCAGGACCGCGACCATGGCTCCGCCGACCTCGGCCAGCAGGCCACCACAGCCCTGCACACCGCCCACACCTGGCTGGCCCAGGGCCGCTACAGCGAAGCCCTCGGACGCCAACTCCACAGCGCCACCGGCATGCTGTCGGTCGCCGCAGGCTGGCTCGCGCTGGATGCCGGACGCACCGCGGACGCCCGCTCCCTCTACACCGAGGCGCTCGCCAGCGCCCGCCAAGGCGACGATCCAGGGCTGGAAGCCCATGCCTTCGCGTGCCTGTCCCAGCTCGCCCACGCCACCGGCCGCCCCCGCGAGGCCGTGGGCACCGCCCAGGTGGCGCAGCGCGCGGCCGCCCAGCTCGGATCACCGCGCTGGCTGGCGCTCCTGGCGATGCGTGAGGCCCGCGGCTGGGCCCTCCAGGGCGACCGCGCACTCACTGAGGCGGCGATGGTGCGCGCCTTCGACCTCTACGCCAAGGGGCCACGCGACGCTGACCCCGACTGGCTCGAGTTCTTCGTCCCCGGCGAACTGGCGGGCCTCGAATCGCTGTGCCGGGCCGATCTCCACCAGTACGACCGCGCAGGGGCGGGCGCCGAGCAGGCGGTGATGCTGTTCGCCGGCGGCCACGCCCGCAACCGCGCGCTCTACACCGCCGACATCGCGCTCCATCACGCGCACAGGGCCAGACCCAGTTCCACGGAGCGCACCAAGGCGCACATGCGCAAGGATGGTTTGGTACCGTGCCCGGGTACGGCGGAGGCGCACTCTGCCGTAGGAACGACGGGCGCCCCGGCCAGTTGCGTTGGTCGGGGCGCCCTTGCCTTGTCCTGCCCTGCCTAGCCCGTGCGGTGGTGCTACTTCTTGAGCACTGCCGTGATCAGCATGCCCAGTCCGGTGAGCGCGGAGACCGCACGGTAGTTGCGGCTCAGCCACCGCCAGAAGGCCTCCGGGTACCGCTGCAGGGTCCTGTGGAACCTCCGGTACCAGTGCCGGTCGGGCTTGCGCTCCATGGCGCGTCCTCTCGTCGATCTGCCGGCCGAGTTGCCGGCCAGGGGTAGGACGAGAGGGGGCGCCGCCCTCCGGGTACCCGGCGGGCGGAGCGGTGCCGTCCCCGGAGCCGAGGCCCCGGGTGGGCACAGGATCACGAGACCACACCCCTGTTTTGAACGTCAAATCACGCCCGCCCCTGGCCTCGGAGAATCGGCATCTTTGCAGCTGAGCGCGCTGTTTGACGATCCGTTAGGAGTAGCTGACGGCTCGTCCTAACGGAGGTCGGCGGCCGGGGTGCGCGCCCCGGCGGGGTTGGGCGTGAGGAGGTCGGCGGCCACCACCGGCAGGCCGATCCGGTCGGCGGCGGCGACGCACAGCGCGTCGGCCATGCTCAGCAGGAAGCCGTTCTCGGCAGCGCCGCTGACCAGGTGCAGGGCGTGGGCGGTGTCCGCGGCCAGGGCGGCGCGGTGCTCGTCGGCGCCGGGCCGCTGGACGCCGAGCACCGCGAGGTCGGTGAGCAGCGGGTCGGCCTGCGCGTGGGCGCCGGCCCGGGCCAGCGCGATTTCGGGTCCGCCCGACACCGGTCCAACCATCGGATCATCGGCCCGGCCTAATCGGCTGGCGTAGGGCTCGCGGTGCTGGCCGATGCGCTCAGCGCCTGCTGAGGAATCTCCGCGCCGAGCACGCGATGGCGGTGTTGGCGGCGTGCAGGCCAGTGGGGGTCCCGCAGTCGTGGAAGGCTCCCAGGATCGGGTGGATCAGTGTGGGGTGGTCGGCGGCGAAGGCGGTGATCGCGTCGGTGGCGCGGAGCTCTCCGTTGGCCGCCGGCTGGACCGCTGCGAAGTACGGCAGGGCAGATGCCGGGAGGAGGGAGCGGCTGATGTCGATGTAGGCGGTGCGGCGCTGCCCGTCCTCGGGAGCCCAGCTACGGAGCCTGTCGAGCAGCAGGCGCGACCCGGTCCCGGCGCGGGGCTCGACGATCCCGTACCGCAGGGGCTTGTCGGAGGGCCGGGTGGTGACGGCGATTGCGGCCGCGGTCCGGGCGTCGCGGCGGGCGGCAGCGAGGTCCGCGAGGTCGGATCCGCGGTCGAGGCGCAGCAGCAGGTCGTCGCCGGAGACGAGGAGGAAGTCGTCGTCCGCGATCCAGTCGGCGGCGCAGAGCGGGGGCAGGGCCGTGCCGTAGAGGCCGTTGTCGCGGGGCTGCTCGATGATGGTGAACTCGGCGGCCGGCGGTTGGGCGATCGGCTGGTACTTGTCCTGCCAGCCTCGGGCGGTGAAGTAGTGCTTGAGCTCCGGGTCTTCGGTGAGGTAGTGCCGGACCTGGCGGGTGCACTCTCCGGGCGCGGTGACGACGGCGATCTTTTGGGCGCCAGCGGCGATGCAGTCGGCGACGGTGTAGGCGAGCAGGGGCTTGTTCCAGGCGGGCAGCATGCACTTGGGGGTGGTCTTGCCGACCGGGAACCAGCGGCTTCCGACGCCGGCGGCGGCGATGACGGCCTTGAGAGTGGTCATGATTCACCTCTCACGAGAGCGGACAGGTCCACAGGTGCTCAGGTGACCGCCCCAAGCCGGGGGACCTGGGCGATGGGGTTCAGCGGCGCGGGTCGGCCTGCTGGCTCAGTAGCAGCAGGGAAGGGGCGAGTTCCTCGAAGTAGCGGCACTCACCGGCCTGGGCGGGGAGCAACGTCCAGCCCGGCCCGGCGGCGCGCCAACGGGTGTAGTCCTCGGTGAGGTAGTAGCGGCCGGCCTGCGTTTGGTGGGTGTGGAGGGCCTTGATCTTGTCGGCGATGTACGGGGTGATGTCGACGAGCACGGAGGTGGTGAACTCGTGGCGCGGGGCGTGCGGCTTGCCGTGCAGGATCGTCGTGCAGGTGGGCACCCGCGCGGCCGCGTTCAGTGCGGCGCGGGCGACAGCCAGGTGGTCCTGGTGGTCGACCCCGGTGTGGAGGGCGTGGGTCAGCAGCACGGTGCAGCCCAGGCGCAGCAGCGCGGCCTCGATGGCGGTGACCAGCTCGCGGTCAGCGCTGAGGGCTCCGTCTTCGAAGCCGAGGCACTCCACCGCGATTCCGGTGTCCTGGTAGGAGGCCTCGATCTCGGCCAGGCGCTGGGTCGTGGTCAGCCGGAGCCCGGTGGCCTGGTCGGCGACGGAGACGCCGTTGACGCCGTGGGTGACGAGCAGCACGGTGACGCTCGCACCGCAGCTGCGCCATGTGCGCAGGGTGCCGTAGAACATCAGCGCGTCGTCGTCGGGGTGGGCGACCACGGCCACCACGCGGGCGCCGCTGTTCAAGGTGATCGACATGTTCACTTCCCGTGGAGTCTCGGCGGACCCGGGCGGGCGGACTGATTCGCGGGGCTGCGCCGCCGCGCCGAGGCCATCACACCGCCGTGCCGGGCGTGTGGGGAGGGCAGACGAGGGGGCCGACAGAGCGCGTGAGGGCCCATGCCGCAGTTACTACAAGCTCCGGGGGAACGGCGTCCCTCAACGGGGTGGTTCTGCCGGGAACGAGATGACGGGCCGGTCCCGTGAGGCGGCGTTGCACGAGGGACTCCGGCGGCCGGCCGTGGCGGGCAGGGCAAGGTAGCACAGCCGGGCCGGTTGCGCTCAGCGCGGCGAACGAGGCTCCCCGGTCTGCCACGATGAGCAGGTGACCGACTCTGCTGTTGAGTTCTTCGATGCCCGTGCGCTGCGCCTGCTCGAAGTGCCGGTGCCCCCGCTGTCGTCCGAGGAACGGGCGGCCATGGACCGGTTCTGGGAGGAAGCGGTCGCTCGTCAGCCGGCTCTGTTCGACGGCCCGGCGGTGGCCTGCATCGCGGTCGAGAACACAGGTGATGAGCTGCTGCTGTCGTGGGCTCGGGTCACCTACCGCTACCGCGCGCTGCGCCGCCTCGAAACCTGCTCGTGGCTGCCCGCGTCGGTGTTCGTCACCGTCTTGCAGCCGGTTGAGGACGGCGGGCTGATCGTCGGGCGGAACTCGGGATCGACCGCGTCCCCGGGCCGGTGGGCGCTGCCCGGCGGATCGGCGGAGCCCCCGGCGGAAGACGGGACCCTTGACCTGGCGGCCCTGCGGCGCCACGCGGCGCAGGAAATGGTGGAGGAGGTCGGGGTGACTGCCGACCCCGAGGACATGGCGGTGTGGGGCGTCACGCGGGGCGAGTTCGGCAACATCGGCGTCCACTTCGTTGCTCCACCGGTTACGGCCGGGCTGGCGCACAAGCACCATGAGGCCTTGGTGGAGGCCGAGGCCTCGCGCGGCGCCGCCGCCGAGCTGGACCAGCTCGCGGTGGTCCGCTCCGCGGCGGACGTGGCCGCGCTCGGCCACTGCGCGGACTTCCTGCCGCAGGTTGTCACCCGCTACAACACGCAGCGGACCCTGCCCGCCGCCTGACCGCCCCCCGCTGATCCCCATCCGTGGCCGACCGGGACCTTCCCGGCCGGCCACGGGCGTGTGTGCCCGCCTGCGGACCGTCGGCCCCCTTGTGGGCCCTGCCGCCGTCGGCGGCCGGAGGGCTGTGATGGGGCCGGTACAGATCGGCTGTACCGGGACCTCACCCCTGGGGGACGCCATGTCCGGACCGTCCGAAGCTGCTGCCGGCGCCCCGGCGCTCAGCAGCGAGCAGCACAATTGCACCCGCGATCGGGTACTCGACACCCTCCCGCCTCTGCTTCCGGGCCTGGCCCACCTGGGTGCCACGGTGGCCGGGGACCCCTGCCTCATTCCGGGGCCGGGAGGGAGCCCGCAGGAGCCGTGGGTGGAGCAGGAAGCGCGTGCCCTGCTCGCGGCCGAGCGCTCCGGCACGCCGATCGAGCCGCTGACGGCGCGCCGCCCGGGGGTGACCCTGGCGGACGCCTACCGCGTCCAGTGGGCCGGGACGGCGCTGCGGATCGCCGATGGCGCCCGCCCGGTGGGCCACAAGATCGGCCTGACGTCGGCGGCGATGCGCGAGCAGATGGGCATCGACGCCCCGGACTCCGGGATCCTGCTGGACGACATGGCCGTGCCCAGTGGCGGTGAGCTCGCCGTCTCGGGGCTGGTGTGCCCGCGGATCGAGGCGGAGTTCGCGTTCGTCCTCGGGCGGGACCTGGCCGGGGAGGCCGTGGACCTGGAGACCGCGCGCAGCGCTGTAGCGCAGGTGATGGCCGCCCTGGAGGTGATCGACACCCGGTACCGGGGCTGGCAGATCACGCTGGAGGACAGCGTCGCGGACAACGCGGCCTGCGCCCGCATCGTCACCGGCCCGCCCGCGGCCTTCGAGTGGGGGATGGATCTGCGCGATCAGGTTCTGAGCACGCGGATCGACGGCGCCGTGGCCGCCACCGGTGCGGGCCGGGAAGTCCTGGGGGACCCGCTGGCGTCCGTGGTGTGGATGGCCAGGCGCCTGGCTGCGTTCGGCGTCGGGCTGAAGGCCGGCGACATCGTCCTGGCCGGTTCGGTGCACGGCAGCCTCCCCCTGCTCGCGGGCGCGCACGTCGAGGCGAGCTGCAAGGCGCTGCCCCCGGTCAGCGTCCGGACCCGCTGACCAACCTGCCCCGCCCGGCGTTCACGTCCTGGCGGCGGCCGACTTCACAGATCACCGGAATGCGGAAGGGAGTTCGTCATGAAGGAACCCGCAGTGCGACTGAGGGCCGCGGTGCTCGGGACCGGCAAGATCGGCATGGACCTGGCCGAGCGGCTCGGCAGGTCCGGCGTGCTGGAGTGCGCCCTGATCGTCGGCCGCGCGCCGACCTCGCCGGGCCTGCCCCGGGCGGCCGAGCTGGGGCTCGCGACGATGGCCGGCGGGATCACCGCGTTCGTCGAGGCCGGGGAGCGCTTCGACGTCGTCTTCGACGCCTCCAACGCGGCGGTGCACGCCGCCCACTGGGATGCGCTCGCGGCCACAGGCGCCGTGCTGGTCGACCTGACCCCCAGCAGCACCGGCACGCGCGTGGTGCCCACCGTCAACGGCGACCAGGCCGCCCGGGCCTCCCGGCACTTCAACATGATCAGCTGCGGCGGGCAGACCGCGATCCCCGTCCTGCACGCCATCGCCAGCACCTGCGCCCCGAACTACGTCGAGGTCGTTGCCACCGCCGCCACCGCAAGCACCGGGCGCGGCACTCGGCTCAACATCGACGAGTACATCGCGACCACCCAGGCCGCCGTCCGCGAGCTGACCGGAGCGCACCGGGTCAAGGCGCTGCTCAACCTCAGCCCGGCCCGGCCCGAGCCGCCGTTTCGCGTGCAGGTCACCGTGCTCGCGCCCAACGCCCGCCCGGAGCCGGTGCGCGCCGCCGTCCTGGCCGCCGCCGACCGTGTGCGGGCCTTCGCCCCGGGCTACACCGTCACCTCCTGCACGGTCAGCGGCGAGCGGATCGACGTCGCCCTGGAGGTCACCGCCCACAGCAGCCACATCCCCGCCTACGCGGGCAACCTCGACATCATCAACGCCGCCGCCGTGCACACCGCCGAGCGGGCCGCCGCCGCCCTTACCCGGGAAGGGGCAGCCCCATGGACCAGGTGAGCCGGCCGAAGGTGACGCTCTACGACCCGACCCTGCGCGACGGCCACCACGCGGTGCGCCACCAGCTCGACGCCGACCAGCTGCGCGCCTACGCCACCGCCGCCGACAAGGCCGGCGTGCCCGTCGTCGAGGTCGGCCACGGCAACGGCCTGGGCGCCTCCTCCCTCCAGCTCGGCCAGGCCAGGCTGAGCGACGACGAGATGCTCACCGTCGTCCGCGAGTCCCTGACCCGCAGCCGGATGGGCGTCTTCCTGGCACCGGGTTGGGGCACCGGCGCGGACCTGGCCAACGCCGTGCGCCGCGGCGCCGACGTCGTACGGATCGCCGCCCACTGCTCCCAGGCCGACGTCGCCGAACGCCACCTGGGCGAGGCCCGGTCGGCGGGCGTCGAGGCACAGGCCGTCCTGCTGATGAGCCACATGATCGGACCCGCCGAACTCGCCGAGCAGTGCGCCCTGCTGGTGGCCTACGGCGCGCAGGCCGTCGGCATCATGGACTCCGCCGGCCACTACCTGCCCGCCGACGTGACGGCCCGGATCACCGCCATCCGCAGCGCCGTCGGCGAGGTGCCGGTCATCTTCCACGGCCACAACAACCTCGGCCTGGCGATGGCCAACTCGTTGTCCGCCGTCGCAGCCGGAGCCAGTGTCATCGACGGTTGCGCCCGCGGGTTCGGCGCGGGCGCGGGCAACGCCCAGCTGGAGGTGCTGGCCGTCGTCCTCCAGCGCACCGGCCACCCCACCGGCATCGACCTGCACCAGCTGCTTGCCGCCGCCGACCTCGCCGAGGCTCGCCTGATGAGCGCCCCGCCGACGATCGACTCGATCAGCCTGGTGAGCGGCCTGGCCGGGGTCTTCTCCGGCTTCAAGCTCCCCGTCCTGGAAGCGGCCCGCCGCGGGGGAGTGGACCCGGTCGACGTCCTCTTCGAGCTCGGCCGACGCCAGGTCGTCGCCGGGCAGGAGGACCAGATTCCCGCCGTCGTCCGCCAACTCCAGCGCACCTGACCCCGTCCCTCCCGGCCCGCCATCGCGCCAGGCGACGGCGGGCCGGACCCTGCCGAACAGGAGAAGACCGTGAACAACCTGAGCGCACCGCAGAGTCCCGGCGCCCGCCGGCACCAAAGCGGTGAGCGCCCGTGAGCCGCCGGTGGAGCGCCCCGGGCGGGGCCTGGATCATCACCCCCGCCCTGGCGGGCGAGCGCTTCGCCAAGGCCCGCAGCTGCGGCGCCACCGTCGCCCTGGTCGACCTGGAGGACTCCGTCGCCCCCCAGGACAAGGACCTCGCCCGCGAGCGCGCCGCCGACTTCTTCGCCACCACCCACCCGGCCGGACCCGTCCCCGCCGTCCGGATCAACGCCCTGACCACTCGCGCCGGACTGCGCGACCTCCTCGCGCTCGCGGACCACCGTCCCCCGCTCGTCCTGGTCCCCATGGTCGAATCCGCCCGCGACATCGAGGTGGCCGCCGCCGTCCTGGACAGCGACGGCTACACCCCGCAAATCTGGGCCCTGATCGAGACCCCGCGGGCCATCGAGAACGCCTCCACGATCCTGGCCGCCCCCCGGCTGGAGGGCGTGTTCTTCGGCGCGGCCGACTACGCCGCGATCACCGGCGCCAGCCGCACCTGGCAGGCACTGCTGCACGCCCGCGCCGTCCTGGCCAACGCCGCCGCGGCCGCCGGCGTCGCCGCCATCGACTCCCCCTACTTCGACCTGACCGACACCGATGGGCTGCGCACCGAGGCCGAGCAGGCTCGCGCTCTCGGGTTCACCGGCAAGACCGCCGTACACCCCCGTCAGGTCCCGGCCATCACCGAGGCGTTCCGCCCGACCGAGGCCGAACTCGCCCAGGCCCGCGCCATCGTCGCCGCCCGTGGCCGGACCGGCGCGTCGATCGCCAACGTCCACGGCCAGATGGTCGGCGCCCCGTTCTACGCCGCCGCCCAGGCCCTCACCGAACGAGCCGGCCACCAGGCCACCTGACCCACCGCCGAAGGAGACGAACGTGAACACCACCCTCCAGGGCTTCCGCTGGATCGGCGAGAACCGCTACCGCGAGGTCGTCGGCGCCGGGCTCGGTGAACTGCCTGCGGGCACCGTCATCGAGCATCGGCCCAAGCGGACCGTCACCGAGCTCGACCACGCCATGACCCTCGCCCTGACCGGCAACCCCGCCCCGGTCCACTCGGACGCCGAGTACTGCCGCACCACCGGCCCCGGCCAGCCCCTGGTCTGCGGGATCGTCACGCTCGGCATCGTGATCGGCATGACCGTGCGCGCCACCAGCGGCCTCACCTCGGCCAACCTCGCCCTGGACAAGGTGCGCTTCACCGCCCCGGTGTTCGTCGGCGACACCCTCAGCGCGACCACCGAGATCCTCCACTCCCGCCCCTCGGCCAGCAGGCCCGGGAACGGCATCGTGACCTGCCGCATCACCGGCCACAATCAGCGCGGCGAGCAGGTTCTCACCGCCGAACGGACCTTCTTCGTCCCCGCCGACGCGCAGCCCCTGCGCGATGCCACCGACTACTGACAGGAGCAGTACCGCGATGAGCGAGCGGACCCTGTTCATCCAGGCCGAACGCGGCCTCCTCGACGACTATGACGCCCTGGCCACCCGCAGCTACGGCCACCCCGTCCCCGCCATCCGCCAGCTCGCCGGACGCGTCGACACCCGCATCGCGGTTCGCGGCGGCAAGGTCGTCGCCGGCGGACTCGGCTTCCTGACCGGCCAGCACTTCGGCGGCCGCCCTGTGCCCACCGCCTGCCTGGGCTCCGGATGCGTGGCCCCGGAGGAACGCGGCGAGCACCTGGCCCACCGGATGCTTGAGGAGCGGATCCGCCCGCTGCGCGAGCAGGGCGCGGTCCTTGCCACCGTCTGGACCGCCCTGACCAAGTACGCCCGCCGGATGGGCTGGCAGGCGCCCGCGCCGGCAGCCACCTGGCAGGTCCCCGCCGACGCCCTGCGCAGCACGTTCGACCCTGGCGCCTTCCGGATCGAGCACGGCGCCACCTTGGCCGGCGAACAGCTGCAGGCCGAGCTGGCCCGCGCCTGGAACGGGACACTGGCCCGCCCCCGCTGGTGGAACGCCTTCCTCACCGAGCACCACGGCGCCCATACCTACGAGTTCACCAACCCCGTCAGCCACGCCCCGGCCGGACAGCTGACCCTGGCCACCACCCGCCACCCCGAACGCGGCGCCCAGCTGACCGTCCACGGCTTCTGGGCCGCCGACCCGGATGCCGCCACCGCGATGCTCGCCTTCCTCGGCCGCTGGGACAGCCGCGTGCCCACCATCCGCTTCGAGCGCACCGCACTGCCGCCCTACCCGCTGCTGCTCCACACCCTGCCCCGCGCCACCCTGCTGACCACCCACGCCCAGCCGCCGTGGATGCTGCGCATCCTGGACCTGGAGGAAGCGGTCCGCCTGCGCGGCTGGCCCGCCGACCTCGACCTGCGGATCGGGATCGAGATCGGCACCCAGGACAGCTCCGGGCAGGACCACTACCTGCTGGAGATCGCGAAAGGCGCCGCCCAGCTGACTCCGGCCGCACCCACCGAGTGCGAGGTCACCTTCACCCGCGCCCAGTTCACCCTCTGGTACGCCGGCGCCTACCGCAGCACCGCCGCAGCCCGGCTCGCAGGACTGTGCGGCGCCCCCGACGCGCTCACCGCGCTGGTGCGCACCACCTGCGAGCGCGAGCCCTGGCTCACCGAGCACTTCTGACCCACCGGCCCGCCGAAGCCCTCCCACACCCGCCGCCGACCGGCCGCCGGACAGGGAAGGTTCCGGCGGGCCGTGGGCTGGGGACGACATCCAACAACGAAGCAGCAGGGGGCGGCCATGACGCGAGGCACCGACGGCGATTCCGCACTTAAACGCGAGCGCACCGCGCGCAACTGGACCCTCGACCAGGCGGCAGCGAACCTCAACGCCATCACCGGCGGCGCCACCGACCCCAGCCTGATGAGCGCCTGGGAATCCGGCCGCCGCCGCACCGGAAAGAGAAACCGCGACGCCCTCGCCCAGCTGTACCGCCAGCGCTCCGCCGTGCTCTTCGCTCACCAGGACGGCACCGGCGCAAGCGTCCTGGAGCAGGCCGGCACCGACGTTGTGCACCGCCTGCTCACCCGCTGGTCCGACCTGGTCGGCGCCATGGTCGAGGTCGCGTCCACCGCGCAGGAGTGGCTGGTCGTCACTGGCAGCCGCTCCCGCGAGAAGTCCTACCTGGCGGCGATCGAGACCGCCGTAGCCCAAGTCCCCGACCTGGTGCACTACCGCGTCCTGTACGGGCCTCCCCACCACCAGGAACTGACTGACCATCTGCTGCGCCTGCTGGAGCTGCGCGACCCGCGCGAGCGGCGCAACGGCCACCCGACCCTGCGGATCGGCGTGGTCGAGCAGCCAGCCGCGATGGAGCGGTTCTTCGTCGCCTCAGAGACCCTGGCGGTGGTCCCGCTGCCGTCCCTGCACGGCGCCGACGGCTTCGACTCCGGGGTCCTGCTCGGGCCCGAGGCCGCAGTCGGCTTGGTCCAGCACGCGCGGGAGGCATGGGCCTCGGCTCGGCCGTTGCACACCCCGGAAGCGGTGCTCGCGCTCACCCAGCGCGAGAAGTAGAGACAGGTCGAGGAGCGACGTGAGCGAGAACCTGCTGGAGGCGGCACAACACCGAGCAGCATCGGTCGTCGACCTGGCGCAACGGCTGGTGCGCGCGCCCAGCCGCGGCGGCATCGACCCGTACGAACCGGTCCTGACGATCCTGGAGGACTGGCTGACCGAGCACCTGCTGCCGCACCGGCGTCTCCGCAGCCCCGACGGCACCCTCGTCGGCCTGCTCGTCGAGGTCGCCGGAGCCTCACCCGGACCGTGGTGGGCGCTGGACGCGTGCCTGGACACCGCGCCCTTCGGCGACGAGAGCGCCTGGTCCTTCTCGCCGACGTCCGGCGACATCGAGCAGGGCTGGCTGCTCGGCCGGGGCAGCGCCGACTCCAAGCTCGCCGCCGCCACCTTCGTCCACATTGCCGCCGACGTCCGCGCCCGCGCCCACGAACTGGCCGGCGGCCTCGCAGTGCTTCTGGACGTCGACGAGCACACCGGCGGCTTCGGCGGCGCCCTCGCCTACCTCGCCGATCCGCAGGCCACCCGCCCCGACGGCGTGATGATCGGCTACCCCGGACTGGACGAAGTCGTCGTCGGCGGCCGCGGCCTGTGGCGCGCCCAGGTGAAGGTCCACGGCGCGTCCGGCCACTCCGGCTCCAGCCGGCCGACCGTCGGAGCGATCTCCCGCGCCGCCCACCTCATCCACGCCCTCGACAACGCCGACCTCCCCACCCCCGCCGACGGCGACCCCTTTGCCCTGCCCCCGAAAATCTCCGTCACCGCCTGCCACAGCGGCGAGGGCTACTCCGTCGTCCCCGACCTGTGCACCCTCAACATCGACATCCGCACCACCCCCGCCTACACCGAGCACGACGCCCACCACCTGGTCCACGCCGCCACCGCCGCCCTCGACCGCAACCACCCCACCCAGCACCCCACCACCGTCAACACCGTCGCCACCTGGCCCCCGTTCCAGCTCGGCCCCGGCCAGGAACCCGCCGCCACCCTGCTGCGCGCCGCCAAGAAGACCGGCCTCGAACCCCGACCCAAGACCGCCGGACCCTCCAACATCGGCAACCTCCTCGCCCTCCACGGCATCCCGGCCACCGCCGGCTTCGGCGTCCCCTACGAAGGACTCCACGGAATCGACGAACGCGCCCACCTCACCGAACTGCCACACGTCTACGCCGTCTACCACCAGACCGTCCTCGACCTGCTGCGCCAGGCCTGACATCCCAGATCCGTCCCAGATCCATCCCACCGAGCGTCCCGGAAACAGCCCAAACCGCAGCCCTGGCCCGCCCAGGGCCGCGGGCGGTCCCATGAAGGCGCTGGCCGTCCACGCGCCAGCGTCGTGACAGGACCGAGGAGGCCTCGCCGTGGCGCACCGGACACCGAAGCAGCCGAACACCAAGCTGGACGACTTCCTGACGACCTACCGGGTCAGCCGCAAGGCACTGGCCCACCTCGTGAACCAGCTCGGAGCCGCCGAGGGACACCCGACGTCCTACTCACACACCAGCGTGGGGAACTGGGTGGCCGGCATGAGGCCCAAGGACCCGGCCCCGAGGCTGATCACCACCGCCCTCAGCCGCCGCATCGGCCGGGCAGTCGACCCGGAGGAGATCGGCATGGGCGTGGCGCGCGAGGCGGCTGCCCAGCTGGGCTGGGATTTCCCCAGAGACCGCACCGACGCCGTCCGCGGCGTCCAGGACTACTGGAGTACCGGCAACGTGAAACGACGCGACTTCCTGAGCGGCGGCACCTTCGCCGCCGCCGCCTACGCCACCCCCGTCACCCGTTGGCTCGCCCTCCCCTCGGACCCCACCGGCGGGCAGAGCCGCGGGCGCAGGATCGGACGTACTGACCTGGCCGACCTGTGGGAGGCCGCAGACCAGGCCCGCCAGTGGGACTCCAAGTTCGGCGGGGGCGACTGGCGCTCCAGTTCGGTAGCCCAATGCCTCACCCACAAGGCCGTCCCGCTCCTGGACGGCACCTACTGCGACGAGGTCGGCC
Source organism: Kitasatospora sp. NPDC058965 (assembly GCF_042741245.1). Lineage (NCBI taxonomy): Bacteria > Bacillati > Actinomycetota > Actinomycetes > Kitasatosporales > Streptomycetaceae > Kitasatospora > Kitasatospora sp. NPDC058965. The sequence continues at coordinate 15,715 of NZ_JBHYKG010000068.1, read as the reverse complement.
GCGAGTTGTTCTCCGCCACCGCCGAGCTCGCGCGCGTCGTGGCCTGGTCGGCGTTCGACAGCGGCCAGCACGCCGTCGCCCAGCAGCACTTCATCCAGGCGCTGCGCCTGGCCCGGGCGGGCGCCGATGTCGAGATGGGCGCCTACGTCCTCAGCACTATGGCGATCCAGAGCCTGCTCCAGGGCGATGCCGACGGTGCCGTCGACATGGCCCAGGGGGCCTTTGAGCGGGCCAAAGGCCACGCGGCCCCCCGCGTCCTTGCCTTCGCGGCGCTCGCCGAAGCCCGGGCCCACGCACGGCTTGGCGACTCCTTCGCCGCCACTGCGGCTCTGGACCGCTCCGAGGACCTGCTCGGCCAGATCCGTCCCGGCGGCCACGACCCGAAGTGGCTGGACTACTTCACCGAGGCCCGGCTCGCGGCCGATGCCGCTGAGGTCAACCGCGACCTGGGCAGACCCGCGCAAGCCCTGGCCTGGAGCCAGCGGGCCCAGACCATGCCGGCGGACCGATTCGCCCGGGCGACAGGGCTCCGCTACACGGTCATCGCCACGAGCCACCTGCAAGCAAGCGACCTCGACAGCGGGCTGGCGGCCGGCCGCGAAGCCGCCAGGATCCTGGCCACGGTCAGCTCCAGCCGTGCCACCGCCTACCTCGCCAAGGTCATTGAGGCTCTCGCCCCATGGAAACGCGAGCGGGACGTCCGTGAGTTCACCGCCCTCGTCGACACGCTCGCCCTCGCCACGCGTGCCTGACCGCCGATAGCGGCGAACCGGCCAGCCATTGACACATGGTCAACCGGCTTTGACGCACGGCACGCATCCCCGCACCACGTCGTGAAAAGCTGGACCACCTCGGCCGGACCGGGCCGTTGTTGACGAGGGGGCGACGTGGGCAGCGCCGTAGTGATGACCACCATGATCCCGCTGGTCCCCGTACCGATGACCTGACGCCACCTGCGCAGGCTGCGGCTGCCGGCGCTCGATGTCCCCAGCTCGGCCCGCCTGGTCTCGTGGGCGGTCGTCTCCGCGTCGCTGCCGCGAGGAGGCGCTGGCGGCGGCGATGACCGGGAGGAGAGAGCTCGGCGCGTGCCGCCGGATGCGCTTCGCCCGCGACGCCTCCTTGCGCTGGCGCCACCCGGTCCGGGTGCACCGGGTCCGCGACGACATGGACGCCGGGGCGGTGCCGCCGACCTGAGGGCGTTGCGGCGCTGGCCCCAGCTTGGTGAACGCCGTCTCGATTGCCCTTGTTACCGGGAGCGGTGGTGCTTCGGGCCGCCGAAGGCGGTGCCTGGCGAGCTCAGGGCGGCTGGGCGCAGTGCGCCGGTGCCGAAGCGCAGGTTCGCGCGGTCGATGACCGGTTCCAGGGTGTGGAGGTCTTCGGTGCGCTGGTCGAGGGTGAGCTGGACGGCAGCGTGTGCGGCGGCGGTGAGCTGGCCGGCCCGGGCTGTGAGTCCGCGGATCCGGGCCCGTTGCAGGCCGAGGCCGGTGCACAGGGCGTAGAGGGTGTCCTGCAGCTGGGGGGGTGTGTCCGGTGGGCTCGCGCAGGGTGCGCGACTTGGTGGTGGAGCTGCGGTCGGCGTAGATGACCTGGAGTTCCAGGGTGCGGGCGATCTGGGCGGAGCGGCGCAGGATGGCGCCGAGTTCGACGGCGAGGGACAGCAGGGCGGTGCGGGCTTCGTCGGGGTCGAGGACGTCGCGGTCGAAGTGGCGCTTGGCGGTGATGGTGGCGGGCGGCCCGGCGGGGGTGACGCGGCGGTGGTCGGTGCCGTGGGCGCGGTCGTGCAGGAGGCGCCCGGTGGAGGTGCTGGCGATGCGCTGCACGGTGGCCAGTGGGAGGGCGGCGAGGGCACCGATGGTGGTGACGCCGTAGCGGGTGAGGGAGCGGGACGACATCGACACTCCCACCGTGAAGTACATCCGCGACCTGCGGCATCTCCTGACCCACCAGCGCGGTGAGCTGCGTACCGCGCACGCGCGTGGCGAGCCACCGCCCTTGACCGCCTGCATCCCGAGGTTCTCGGAGCGGGCCCGGGCGGCCGGAGAAGTACTACACGCTTCAGTGTCGGCGGCGGTTGAGCACCCCGATGAGAGTGGCAAGGTCGGCGGCACCGGCCGGGTCATCCGGGTAGCGGGTGGTCTGGAGTGGGCCGACCTCAGGAAGGACGATGTCCTCCCGCGCCAGAACATGGACCAAGGTCAACAGTGCGGCGCGGGCGTTGCCATCGGTGAAGGGGTGGAAGAACGCCACGTCGAGGTAGGCGCGGGCCGCGCGGGCCGCCAGCGGGATGTCCGGGTCGGTCGTCTCGTTCAGGCACGAATCGAAGTCGGCCTGCGTGTGAGGGGTCAGGCCGTAGCGCTCGCGGCCGGCCTTCGCATAGGCGTCGCTCACGCGGAACGGTGCCTCTGCTGCAGCGAGGACTTCGCATTGCCAGCCGGCCAGGAGTACGAAGTTCAGCGGGGTCTGGCGTGCGGCATCTTCTCGGGCCAGGGTGTGTGCGGCGAGCAGACGTTCGGCGCGAATCGGGTCACGTCGGCGCACCGGTCCCCCGCACCAGGACCGGAATCCATCGCGGTCGGTCGGGACCCGTTGTAGAGCCGGTGCGTGTTGCCAGTCGGCCTCGCGGCGTACACGCAGCCAGGCCGAAAGGCTGTCAGAAGCGGTCATGGAACTCCTCCAGCGCCGCCCTCTCACGATGGTCCTGGTACGGCGTGTGGCCGGTGAGGCCAACGGCCAGATTCTCGCCGACGGATTCGATCAGCGTCCGTTCCGGGGTGACCCAGCTCTTGAACCGGCCACCGATCGCGTTCTCCACCGCTTGCGCGGCTTCGGCCCGGTCCATGCCGGTGCTGGTGAGGAACCAGCCAAGGACGATCGGGGTCTGGCCGCGCCAGGCGTTGTCCGCGCCCGAGTCCATGGTGTGGGTCACGAGCCGGACGCAGGCCCGTTCCAGGTGCCAGCTGCGATCCTCGGGCGAGGCGTCCGGCGGCGGCGCCAGTTCGGTGAAGCGCTGGGCCGTTCGCTCCAACCACACCCGCCATTCCAACAGCGCGGCCACGACACGTTCTGCGGTCTCGTCGGGGGTCGTCACCGAGCTTGACCCGCTGACCCAGTTACCGATGGGCCCGCCGTCGCGGTAGCACCAGCTCCACCCCCAGGCCCAGGTGCCGTATCGCTCCCGGATGATCGCGTCTACCTGGCTCTCGCACCAGCGTTCTCCCTGCCACCAGCCAGCCATACCGGAGAGCACGGGTGGCACCCACTCGCGGACCAGCGAGCGGAGGTGCTCCTCCTCGTCCTCGTCCCAGGCGAACGAGTGGCGGGCAGGGTCGAACTCATCCCAGTCCCGAATGCCCTCGTAGGTGATGGGGGGCACGCGGTTGTCGGGGAAGGGCAGGGTGTCACGGTTGTACGTCAGGGCTGGCCACTCTTCCTGTCCGATGTGATCGACCCAGCAGTCTCGGCTCAATGCCCCTGGGACCGCTAACGGTTTTCGGACCGCGTCGGCTTGTCCGTCATGCCGCTGCTGCTTTGTCGTCGTCGCCGAGCACGCTGAAGTCGACGTCCAGGCAGGCATCGTAGGCGTCGGGGCGATGCCGAGATTGTGGGTGGAGTACTCGCCGGGGAGCTGGCGGGGCGGGCCAGGCGGCTTGGGCCAGACCCTTCGCCCCTGTCACGTCCAGAGTGTTCGGGCGGTCCTCGGGCCGCGTGACAGCGCGCTGAAATTCGTACATCAGCTCAACGGGATCGATGCGTCCTCCTTGTGCACTCCAGTCTGCCCGACGGCCTGGCGGCCCCGCTCTCCGGATCGCTGACAACCAAGGTCGAAGTGAACTTCTGTAACGCACCGTCAGTCACAGCAGACCACATGGGATGATGTGGAACGCCACTGCATCGCTCAGACAGACTGTCCGGAGGAAGCGCCGCGTGTCCGACAAGTACAGGGGCCACGGCTCCCCGCGTAAGCTCGCGGCCGCGATCGTGCGAGTGCTGGTCCTGGGAGTTCCCGTGGCGTACGTCGTGTCGAGAGTGATCGGGGCGAAGAGCAAGCAGGTCGGAGCACAGCTGGACGCTTCCGGGCGGACCTCACCCGACTTCCCGGTGGCGTACCTGGTGGTGGCGGCTCTGGCGATTGGGATTGCGGCCTCCGTGGTCATTCTCGTCGTTCGGGCGAGCAAGCGCCGCAGGGCTACCCAGGCACAGCCGGTTGAGTCCGATCACCCCGCTGGCCCGGGACAGCCACCGGGCCGGTAGCAGAACCGGCGGCCACCGCCCAGGTACCACCACGAGGAGGGGTAATGCCTGCTTACCCGGCTGAGAGCTGGCACCGTAGTCCGCTGCGCCACCCCCGGAAGGAACTGGACCTACCAGGCCCCCCGCTGACTGCCGGCCGGCGCCAGGCTCGCAGCTCTTGGCCGGTGGTGGCGCCCTGGATCTGGCCCTGCTGTTGGCCACTGAGCCCATGCCCCACGGTGTGACACGAACCGTGCTGCAGGTCATCGCGGCCCCGGCCGTGTTCGGCGCCCCCACAGGCCTGGCCGTGCTGCTGCGCCGATACTTCGTCCCGGCTCGCCGTCACGCGATCGGGTGAGAACCGCCCCGAAACCGCCGCCGGGGCGGGATGATGCGCGCCATGTACGAGTCACTACTCCCAGACGAAGACCAACTGCGGGGCGCTCTGGCGGCGCTCGGGCTGCCCGTGCCGGCTGCTCTGGAAGATGAGGACCCCCAGGTCCGGGCTTGCTTGCTGGCCGCACACCTGCGCCGCGGAGCCGAGCGGGCCAGCCGCAACCTGTTCACGGCGGCGGACCGGGCGGCTGCGGTGGAGATCGCCGACCGCACCCGAGTGCACAACTGGCCAGTGCCCGAAGACCACAGGCTGGCGGCCCTGCTCCACCTCGGTCGGGCCTCCGACCACCTCGACGTGCTCGCAACAGATCTTTCCGCGCCTGGTGCAGTCGGGTTGGATGTCGGCGGGCAGGTGGGAGAGGGCTTTGCCGCAGCGGCCGGGAAGCTCGTCGAGACAGCCGGCCACGCGATCCGCCTACGTTCTACGCCCGACGACCTCGGCCTGGCCTGCGACAGGGCCGACGCCGAAGAGATCATCGAGGTTCTCGACGACGCGAGCACCCTCCTCAACTCCGCGCTCAACCGGCGCGAAGCAGCCACGTACGGCGTGGCGAACCAGTTGTTCCCCGACGCTCGCTGACGCGCTGTTGGAGCGGCTGGGGATGGTGGACGAGGGTTCGGCGCCGCAGTCCAGGGGTGATGCGGATCCGCGAAGACTCAACGGACCCCACCAGGGGCCGGGGTCGCAGTCGGGGTGCGGGCCGGCCGGGGACCGGATGTCCCCCTGTCGGGTGCTTTCGTCAACGAAAACACCCGGTTGATCGGGCGCCCGCCGGCCAACGGCTTGGCCCCCGACGCGGGTCGGCCAGACGCGCTGGTGCCGGCAGTGGGCATCCAGTTCGCGAGTGTGGCTTGGAGTGCTCAGCTCGGGAGCGACGTGGTGGTGATGCCGTTGCCAGGGCCGTCACCGGCGCTGTCCGGGAGCACCGGGACAGGCCAGGTGGGATCGGGTGTCCAGGCCGGCCAGGCTCCGCTGAACGGCAGGGCCGGTCCTTCAAGGAGGGCGAGCGCGCGCTCGCGGGCGGCCTCGACGAGACTGTGGAGGGTGTCGTCTACCAGGCCCAGGCGGCGGCCCTGTTCGTACTCGTCCTCGTCCTTCCAGCGGTAGGACGAGAGGTCGGGTTCGACGACCAGGTCGACGAAGAGGTCGAAGGTGTCCAATCCGATGTGGGTACGTTGATAGGGCATCTCGAAGTTGACGTACCAGCGCAGTGGTTCACCGGTGGCTGCGTCCTGGAAGGTGTGGACGCTGAAGTACTCGCCGGCCGTGAACCTGGAGCGCAGGGTCGTACCCTCCCAGGCCCACAGGCCGAGGTGCCAGTCGCCGCAGGCGAGGTTCTCCAGGCCCTGCTTGCGGACGCGGTCGTCGCCGGTGCGCATTGCGGCGGACCAGGTGGTGGGCCCCAGGCTCTTGAGGCCGGGCCAGTAGGCGAGGTCGAGGGTGGTCCCGTCGTCGCTGATGGTGCGGTAGGGCTGGGCCGACCAGACGCGGCCGTTGATGACGTCGCGGCGCACCGCAGTCGCTCCGGACGGGAATCGGGTGGTGGCGGTCATGGTGCTCCCGGCTGTCGTCGCCGGAAGCGGGCGGTAACCCGGGCCGGCGGGTGGTCAGAAGTCGGTGCGGAGCAGCAGCAGGTCCAGGACCGGGCCGTCCGGACCGGCGTTGTACGGCCCCGCGTACCGGTACCCGAGTCGATGGTAGAGCCGCTGGGCTGGCTGGTCGCCCGGCATGGCGAGCAGGGACACCCACTCGGTGTGCAGCGCCTCCAGGAGTGCGGCGTGCAGGCGGGTGCCCACGCCCCGGCCCTGCCAGCCGGTTCGGACGGCGAGTTCACAGATCCCGGCGAGGGAGTCGGTGTCACGGGCCTCGGGGGCGATGGCCGGAAGGAGTTGCTCGCCGTACCAGTAGGCGGGGGTGCAGCGGAAGCCGTAGCCGAAGCCGACGGCGTGGCCGGCGGAGAACGCCACGATGAGGGTGAAGTCGTCGCGTCGGGCGTGCGCGGTGATCTGGCGGCGCAGGGTCTGGGGGGTGAAGCCGGCCCGGGCGACGTCGTCGTGACCGGCGTGGGCCTCGGCCCAGATGTCGGCGAGCGTCTCCAGCAGGGTGTCGGCGTCGCCGGCGCCGTAGCGCCGCAGGGACAGGGGCGTGGTGGGGGCGCTCATCGGTTCCTTCAGGCGGCGGGGTGATGACGATCCTCGAAAATGGCTCTGGCCGTGATTTCGTGACCGATCTTGAGTTGGGCTGGCATGCCGGGAGATGCTGCAGGTTGTGAGGAACGAACACGGCGACGAGTGGGCGGCAGTCGAGGACGAACTGCGGCTCATGCTTTCGCAACCGCTGGAGCGGTTGATTGCCAATGAGCGGCCGTTGCTCATCCGGGAGGCTCAGGAGTGGGACATCCCCGAGAGCGACCGGATTGCCCTGGACGAGTGGGGCCTGCCGCACCTGCCGCTCTTCACGCTCAGGCCGCAGACCGGAGTGGATCCCGTCCTGGTGCCAAACCTGGCAGGCGAATACGAGCGTCGCCTGGTCAAGGACGGCCAGCGACTCTACAACCTCGGATTCTGGGGGCCGAACGATGACAGCTTCGTCGTCGGCGTGGTTCCCGGCGATGGCCGTGTCCTCTGCCTTCTCCCCGCTCCCATCACCATCGACGACATCCCAGAGGTCCTCAGGCCGTACCACTCAGGCCTCCACAAACCAGCGGTCTCCTTCTTCAGCTCCTCGGTTGCCCAGTACGTCCAGACTGCTTGGCGCTGGTCCGCGGCGATCCAGATTCTCCGGAAGGTTGAGGAACCTTCACACACGGCTCCAGAAGCAGATCATGTCCGCCACTACGAGCGTCTCTACGCATGTGTGGAGCTTGTAGCGGACATAGCACGACACGTCGACCGCGCGGTCGCGGCCGATGATCAGTCAGTCTGGATCGAGCTGATTCGCGGGAACTCCATCTGACCTGGCCGTTCCCTCTCGCTCAAAGCCGGGTGAGGATTCGGATCCTCAGGAGCCGGAACGAGGCCCGGCCGTACATGGCTCTCTTGATCGTCTTCACGCGGTTCACGTGGCCCTCGACGATGCCGGAGCTCCATTCCAGGGTGAGGCCAGCGGTCACCGCGTCGAGGTCCTGGCGGAGGAAGCCGGCGAAGCTGCGGATCGGGCCGGGGCTGTCCTGTTCGGCCTGGCGGATCCAGTCGAGCAGAAGGTGGCCTCGGCGGTTGCGGACCAGGTCGCGGAAGACGCGGGCGAGGTCGCAGGCCCGCGCGAGGTCCGGGCAGGCGAGTCGGACCTGGTCGAGTTGCTCGACCTCGTCGGCGCTGAGCCGGTCGCGGTCGCGCATGATCCAGGAGGTGATCTTGCGCGGGCTCGGTGCGGCGGTTCGGGCCGGTTCGGCGGTGCCGGTCCGCAGTGCGGCGAGGTGCTTGCGGACGACTTGGACGCTGCCTCGGTAGCCGCGTTCGGTGATCTCGCGGAACAGCCGGGTTCCGCTCGTGCACCCGGCGGCGAAGCGGGAGTTGAGGTAGGGCTTGAACGGCTCCAGCACACCGTCGGGGCGGCGGTCGCGGGCGGAGGCGAGCAGGAGGTCCAGGTCGGTGGTCTTGAACTTGCGCACGGTTTTGCGGTCCAGGCCCAGGTGGCGGGCGATCGCGCTGATCGTCCAGCCCTGGTCCAGAAGCCGGTGCACGTCGATGTACCGGTGGCGGGTGCGCTCGACCATCGCCGTCTTCGGCAGCGCGGGTGGCGGCAGGTCGACCAAGACGGGCTCCGGCGGGTCCTCGGCCGCGGTCGGCGCCTCGTCGTCGAGGCGTTTGCGCAGGCAGGAGCGGTGCTGGTGGCAGGTCTTCTCCACCGCCGCCGACAGGTTTTGCAGCAGGTGCCAGCGGTCTGCGACTTCCAGGGCGTCGGGTGCGGCCTGCTTGACGGCCTTGGTGTAGGCGCTGGCGCGGTCGCGGCAGATGATCTCCGCCCCCGGGTGGGCGGTCAGCCAGGCGGCGAAGGTCTCGGACGTGCGGTCGGGCAGGACGTCCACGACTCGACCGGTCTCGACGTTGACCAGGATGGTGCCGTACCGGCGGCCGCGGCGGAAGGCGAACTCGTCCACCCCAAGGACGCGCGGGGCCCGCTCGGGCACCGGTGGTTCCTCCAGCAGTTCCAGCAGACGGGTCCGCCCGGCGGCCAGGTGGAGCTTGCGGCACAGCCGCTCGCCAGCCCGTCCGCCGAGCTCGGCGGCCACCGTCGTCTGCCACTCCTTCAACCCCAGGCTGGACCGGCGATGAGGTTCCGTCAGCCGGTCCACCTGCTCGACGAACGTCCTGCGGCCACACGACTTCCGGTCACAGAAGAACCGCCGCACCCGCAACCGCACCACCAACTTCTGTCCACCCAGCGGCCGTTCGGATAGCCGGCGGCGATAGGTCGAGTGCACCCTCCGCCCTCGCCATCGGCAGCCCGGGCAGGACGGTGGCCGTCCGCTCGCCGCGGCGTCGACGAACAGCACCGCGGCGGTGGCGCTCACACCCTCCAGGCGTACATCGATCCCGGGAAACAGCACATCTTCGATCGAGCAGACCCCCACGATCGAGACCTGCCCCGAGCGAACGTTCCTGCATTCGCCCCCTGACCTAGGGATTCACGCAGATCCGGTCAGAGCCGTGGAACTGGCCGGCACCGTGGCCGTCACGCCCACCAAGCCGCTCATGCCCTCGGTGGAGCGCAGCACCACCGGGATCCCCCCACGACTCCCGTCCGATTCTGACTAGCAGTCAGATCACAACCCCATAACGAGCGCCCACCGCGGACCTGCGAAGGTCATACCCGACGGAACGGGACCCGGCTGTCCGGGTGAAGCGCCGCGCGGCAGGCGGCGGTGAACTGCTCGACTGCCTGGCCAGCCATCAACCCGGCCTCCCAACCCTCCTTGGCCTGCTTGAGGATGGCCTGCTGCGGGTCCTCGGCGGCTATCCAGTTGTCCATGAGGGTCGCCACATCGCGCGCCCGCTCGATGGCCGCGAAGGCCGCGCTGGCCACGGCTGTCGGGCCTTCTACGAGCACCTGGCTGTGTAGGTGAAAGCGGAGAGCGGATGTCGGTGGGTTCTGGCGTCGGTTCTTGATCGGGATGCCGAGCGATGTTGGCGAGAAGCGAGAGCACCTCGATGGCGGTGTCGGCGTGTCGGAGACCGGCGGCATAATCCGTGCCGTGGATCTGAGAGGGTGTTCGATAGGGGATTCCCCCCAACTGTCCGGCTTTCGTTCACGCGGCACGGACTCGGTTCCAGGATCTCGTGGCGGCCGGGTCCGTGTCCGCGATATTGATCAACCGTGACGGAACGACGGCGGTATCCCTCGGACCTGAAGGACGATCAGTGGGAGCTCATCGAGCCCATGCTGGTGGAGTGGCGACGCACCCGCGCCGAAGGGCGTGAGCCCACGACCGAGCTGCGCGAGGTGGTGAACGCGATCCTCTACGTCGCGCGGACCGGGATCGCCTGGAGGTACCTGCCGCACGACTTCCCGCCCCACACCACCGTCTACGGCTACTTCAGGGAGTGGGAACGCGACGGCACCACCGAACAGATCCACGACACACTCCGTGACCAGCTGCGGGCGAAGAAGGGCCGCCGCGTCCTGCCCAGCGCGGCGATCATCGACGCCCAGTCCGTGAAGGCCTCGCCGAACGCGCCTGCGGACTCCCAAGGCTTCGACGGCGGCAAGAAGGTTAAGGGACGCAAGCGCCACATCGCCACCGACACTCTCGGCCTGCTCCTGGTCCTGATCGTCACCGCCGCCGGTGTCCAGGACTCGGCGGGCGGCAAGCAGGTCCTGGACACCCTCGCCGCCCAGTGGCCCACGGTGAGCAAGGCGTGGGTGGACGCCGGCTACAACAACGCGGTCGTCAGGCACGGCGCCGCACTCGACATCGACGTCGAGGTCGTGGCCCGGGACAAGGAGCAGAAGGGCTTCGTCGTGCAGCCGATCCGCTGGCGCGTGGAGCAGACCTTCGGGATCATGTCCCGATACCGGCGGCTCCACCGTGACTACGAGGAACTGCCGGACCGGTCACGCTCGATGATCCAGTGGGCCATGGTGAACTCCATGACCAGCCGCCTCACCGCCAACCCGGACAGGACCGGGCAATACCTCCGCCCGAAAACGCCTGCGGCAGCCTAAATCGGTATCGAACACCCTCTGAGAGCGGAACTGGTGCCCCCGTCGGTGAGCCAGCAGCGGCAGGACGAGCTCAGCCGTGAGATCGTGCGGATCGCCGACCTGGTGCTCCGCGGAGCCGAGAACGCGGACGAGGAGATCGCGGCCTTCAACGCGAGGACGGGCCACGACTACGTGGCTCTCGACTTCGCCGAGTACGACGCCAGCCGCGACGTGGCCGAGTTCGCGCTGGAGGCAGCCCGCCCGGCCCGGCCCCGGATCGCGGACGTCACCACGGACGAACTCGTCGAGATCGTCCGCAGAATCCTGGCCGGCGACCCGGAGAGCGACTACTACCTGCGGCTCCTCGAAGCCAACGTGACGCATCCCCGGGTCAGCGACCTGATCTTCCATCCCCCGGCCGGCCTGCGGGACGCCTCGGCCGAGCAGATCGTCGACGAGGCCCTCAGGTATCGTCCGATCGCCCTGTGACCGGCCGGGAGCCGAGTACCAGCGCACGGGCGAGTCGTCCTCGCCTGCCCACATGGGATGGTCAGGCAGCTCAACCCGGGAATAGCGAGTATGGAGGATTGGCAGCAGCCGGTCCGGTAGCTCGCAGGCGTCGTATTGGCTGCCCGGAGCGAAGAGGGATTCGCCCAGAACGAGCTCCACCCAGGCCAGAGACATCCGGTCGAGGAAGGGAATCCAGCCTTCGCGTGACTCCACGACCACCGGCGGGTCTTCCGGCTCGATCTGGGCCAGGGGGATTCCCCAGCAGGCGCAGTCCTGGTTCTCGCGCCGGAAGACCAGGACACCGTCCAAAGCCTCGTCAACGTAGAGCCCGGTCGGCCGGACCAGTGGGTCCTGCTGACGAGTCAGGTCATCCCGACGGCCGAAAAGCGCATACCCCGCACGCATGGCAGCCGGCAGCTCGAAGCCCAGATCGGCCTCTGCGGCGGCCAGCTCCTCTTCAGAGCAGCCGTCTTCCCGTTGCAGCGGACGGTCCGCCCACGCGCCGGCGAACCACTGCACGAAATCCAGGGCTTGGGAGAGCGCCCGCACTCCACCCTGTAGCTCCACCGACACGTCAGGACCATCCAGCATGACGAGGACGCTACCGCCTTCCTGGGCCACACGTAGAGCCACCGCCAGCGCGAGCCCGTCACCGCGTCACCGCTTGACCCACCGACGACATGAGATGTCTTCGACTGCTCGGCGATCGCATGGTCGCGGGTGGGAACCAGGGTGCCGTCCACGATCAGCACGGTGCCTTTGCGAAACCGGAGCCGGGGCTTGAGCGCGAGCATGGGCCCGACGTGGTCAATGACCCGACCGGCCGCAGACTTGGATACCCCGAACAGCGGCGCGAGCTGCCGCAATGTCAGATTCGTGCGCCAGTAGGCAGCAACCAGCAGGACCCGGTCTTCCAACGGCAGGCCCCACGGACGGCCGCGGCGCACGATGTCGGCGCCCTCGCGGCGGAGCATCGTGACCAACTTCTGGAAGTCACGCGGGCCCAGCCCCGTGAACGGGCCTATCCAGGTCGGCTCCGACGCCGTGATCACACCAGCCACTCCAAGATCATGGCATTGGCGTGGTCGGGCCTGCGGGTCGGTCCACGGCCAGGACCCGGAGGTCACCGCTCCAGCTCTCGCAGCGGACACTGCCCGATGGGAAGTCCAGCTCAAGCGCCACACGTCCTGTCGCCGGCTCCCACTCCTGCCGGACGTCGAGCACAACCTCGCCGAGGTGGGCCGCGAACGGGGTCTCGTCACGTACGGGCCGAACGTCGATCCGGCCCCAGTCGCCCATGTCGAACCCGTCATCCGGCCCGGAGGACTCGACCACGAGGCACCAGTCCGTTCCACTGGCGATGTTGGTGGACCTGTCTCGATCGTCGATCAGCCACACCTCGACCGGGGCGTCACCGGGGTGCCCGTCGTGAATGTGCCACGACGCCAGCACCCCGACGAGCCGGCTGCCGACCAAGGACAAGGGATCGATGCCGGGTCCGTGCAGCCAGCAGGCCGGGTTCAAGTGCTCCACCCGGGGACCGTACCGCGACCGTCAGCGCTGCCTCACCTGCTTAAACGGGACAGCTCTTAGTCGCCCAGCATGTTGCCGACATAGTGCAGGACCATAGACCACGTGGAGCCCCCGTACTCGTACTCCAGCGCCGCATGACGCGCGGCGGCCGGGTCTACCGTGCGCAGCAGCTCCAGCAGCCGCTCCACCGCCCCGTCCGGGTCGGCCTCGCCGTCGGCCTCGGGATCGTAGGCGCCGCGCTCCATCTCCAGGGCGTACAGGAACGTCCCCAGCGCCTCGACGCTGCTGTTCAGCAGGTGCGGTGCCCCTCCGTCGGGCATCGAGTAGACGAGCCCGGTCACGGTGTCCACCGCCACGCTGTCGAGGCCGATGCCTCCGAGCGCCAGCCATGTGGACATGTCGAACGTGCAGTGGGAGTACTGCTGCGCGACCCGCTGCCAGGCCTCGCCTCCGATCTCGATGCGGCCGTCTGCGAGCTCCTGGCTCGACTCGAACCACCGCTCGCGGTCCGGGAGGCCGACATCCCGCAGGAATGCCCGAGTCGGGGCGTGGGCGATGCGGGCGGCCAGATGGTCCGGCAGGAGCAGGAGTCCGTCGGGAAAGGCCTGCGCCATGGCGTCGTGATCGATCTGCTGCATGGGCTCCATGATCCGTTCCTTGAGGGGCACTGAGGGCGTCCGGTTCGGCGATCTGCTGCTCGGCGCCGGACGCCGACGGTGAAGCGGGCCAGCGGCACTCCAACCGGCTGCCAGCGCTGACTGCTGTGTGGGCGTGGTGCCGGTCAGCGGCGGATGCGGATGCGGATGTCGACAGCTGCGCGGGCGGTCGTCGCGGTGGTGCCGACCCCGAGGGCCGCCGCGACGAGGTCGACATTGCCGGTGAGGACGAGTACGGGCACTGCCATCATCGTGGCCAGCGCAGTCAATCCGGTGACCCAGCACAGCACCTTCTCCGGGCGGCTCAACGGAGAGGGCTCCGAGCCATGGTCGAGCGTCGTCATGTGCGAATCTCTCTCTGCGAGTTGACCAGTGATGAGAGGTCAACACTGTCGACTCGGGCCTGCCGTGGCCAGCGGTCCGGCATGTCCGCCGGACGAGCCCGGACGTGGGTCCGGCACGGCACGATGGTCCGCGGCGCTGACACTGACGAGGTGGGGAGGAGCGGGGGCAATGGGCGGGGCGGGAACGCGTTGGGGTCCGTTGGTCGGGCCGAGCGTGGCGCACAACGCGGTGGCGGATCTGCTGCGATCGTGGCTCGACGTGGCCGGCTGCACGGTGGGGATGCTGATCGGCCGCTTCACGCCGGAGCACTTCGGGGATGCCACTCCACCGGGACGCTCGGCGACCTACGACCGTCTCGCAGGCAAGGGCCTGACATGGGAGTTCATCGAAGCTGTGGTCGACGTCACCACGGGCAGTGCCGATCTGCAGGAGCAACGCCTAGCAGAGGTACGGGTCCACTGGGATCTGGCCTGTCAGAGCGGCATCGCACGTACGAGTCGGGCGGACATCGACCTGGCGCATCGGGCTCTCGACCTGGCCGAGCGGCTGCGCAAGGCGGAGCACCGCGTGGTCCAGATGGTGTCGGAGCGCGACCGCATCCGGGAGGTGGCGCGGGCCATGATGATCATCTGCGAGCGGATCAGGGAGCGCGTCGAGGACCTGCACAGAGACCAGGCGCTCGGACGGATCGCCGACGGCGATCCCACGGTATCGGGATGGGAGCTGCGGCTGGAGGAGGGAGACTGGCAACGGGCCCGTGCCGAAGACGAACGCGAGCGCGTCCAGATCATGCTGCTGGCCTGGTCACGGCACGTCGCCGACCTGAGCCGGTCCCTGCTCCCAGGAAGCCGTTACGCGCTTCCACACTCGGCGACTGGAGACCCCGGGCTCGTCGGAGCGCTCGACCTTCACGATGGCGACCTCGACAACGTCGACCGCATGCTCAGCCTGACAGGCCAGGCAGTTGCGGAATCGAGCGATCTTCTCAACACCTTCGCCGCGGAACTTGGACGGCGGAACGGCGCCCCCGAGCCCTTCCTGCAGTTCGTCCGACTGGGAGGCGGCCCGGCCGCCGGGTTCCCCTCGCTGCCGATCACGCGCCAACTGGAGAGGGGCCTGTCGCTGCGCTCGGGGATCACCGTTCTGGCGGGCCCGAACGGCTCGGGTAAGTCGACAGTCTTGGCGGCACTCGCTCGCCTGGCCGGCTGCCAGGTACTTGCAGGACGTGATCCAAACGAGTTCAGCGGTGCGCTCGACCGATGGCTGGAAGCCCGCTGGTCGCCGGCACG
The DNA here is from genome assembly GCF_042741245.1 of Kitasatospora sp. NPDC058965. NCBI lineage: Bacteria > Bacillati > Actinomycetota > Actinomycetes > Kitasatosporales > Streptomycetaceae > Kitasatospora > Kitasatospora sp. NPDC058965. The sequence continues at coordinate 611 of NZ_JBHYKG010000068.1, read as the reverse complement.
GACACCTGAGAGCTGTGAGTTCCGGGCACAAATGGCTGACGGGCCAAAGGGTGTTGGCCCTCTGACCAAGGAGATCGATGGGGCACGCAACAGGCTGTTCCTGCTCGATGAGCCGGAGGCCAGCCTGCATCCGAAAGCCACGGCCCGACTGGTCGAGCGGATGGTCGATCGAGTCGCGCATGGCTGCCAGTTCGTTATCACGACCCACAGCATGACCTTGGCGTCGATTCCTCAGGCCCAGGTAGTCACCTTCCGCCGCCCGCCGGAAGGCCGAGTCCGCGGATAGAGCGATGAGACGGCAGACCCGGCCTGGCTGTTGCTGCGGCGGTATTGGTCATGGCCCAGGGACGCCGAAACTGTGACGGACTGTTTGATGCCGCCCTATCATTCAGAGGGTCATCTGCTCGGCGGTCGTGCGGCCGGTGCTCATGTGTTGGCCAGACCCCCCGCTCGCGTGGTTCCTCACGCCGGCGCCTCGACTGTCGGGCACGCCTGGTATGCATGCGCCATGGACATTCAGGACGACCGGTTCGACTGGATCGACGAGGAGGACGGCTTCTACCCGGTCCTCACGCTCGTCGAGGGGGTCGCCGAAGACGAGGTTCTCCGAC
>NZ_JBHYKG010000067.1:0-31663 GCF_042741245.1 Kitasatospora sp. NPDC058965 | reverse complement strand
GTCCCAGGAGGCGAGGGGGAGCAGCACCGGGACCGGCTCGCCCGGGGCCGGCTCGTCCAGCAGGCGCAGCAGCAGCAGCACGGCGACGCTGGACTTGCCGGCCCCCGGTTCGCCGAGCAGCACCAGGCGCCGCTGCGGCAGCGCCAGGAACGCGGCGGCGAAGGCGTCCAGGTCGCCGGCCCCCGCCGATTCCCACGCGCCGGCCAGCGCGACGTGGTCCCCGTGCGCCGCCTGGTCGGCCACCCAGCGGGTGGCCAGCGGCTGCGGATCCAGCAACCCCCGCACCTGCGCCTCGCGGTACCACTGCGCCCGCACCACGTGGGCCAGCCGCAGGCCCGCCAGCTCCTCGGGCGTCAACTCCCGCGTCACGAAGGTCGGGTTCACCGACCCGTTGATGGTCCCGGCCTGGACCACGAAGACGGCCCGGCCGCTGAACTCGTTGTGCACCTCCACCAGGATCAGCCCCGCTGCAGGACCCGGGTGGCGCCCGTCACCACGGTGGAGGCCAGCACCCAGCCGGAGAGCACCAGGGCCGCGCCCAACCACTGGCCGAAGCCGGCGGGGGCCCAGCCGTCCTGGCCGAAGTTGACGATCGGGAGCACCAGGCTGGCCGCGTAGAGGGCGGGGTTCCAGTGCGGGTGCTCGTCGGGCTTGACCGGGGCCGGCGGGTGGCCGGTGAACCAGAGGGTGCCCACGGCCCAGGCGGCGAGCAGCCAGAGCGCGGCCCGGCCGGGGCGGTAGCCGTAGCCGACGGTGACGTCCTGCAGCCGGGACCAGAGCCGCCCGGGCAGCGGCAGGGTGCGGGCCCGGCGTTGCTGCTTGGCGTACTGGACGTGCCGGGCGTCGTCGTCCAGGCCGTCCCGGCGCAGTGCGGCGGCCAGCTGCTCGTACGGCTCGGGGTGGAACTTGTCGAGCGCGCCGTCCAGCCAGGCGATCCGCTCGTGGATGCTGTGGTAGGCGCCCTCCGGCGGGCGCAGCGCCTCGTAGGAGAAGCCGGTCAGGCGCACCTTGTGGTCGCGCGGCCAGGCGGTGGGCCGGTCCACCAGGTTGCCGACCCGGGCCCGGGAGAGCGCCACCATGCCGGTGGGCGGGGCGGGGCAGGTGAACCGCAGCTCGGGCGTCTGGATCCGGCGCATCGAGAGCTCCTGGTCCCGGCCCAGGTGGAACTCGGCGTAGTTGATCAGGCAGGCGCTCTCGAAGCGGGCGTCCTCCAGCCGGACCCCGCCGAAGGCGCGGAACGGGATGCCGTTGTCGTGGTCCTCGCCGAAGTCCTGGCCGTAGACGCTCTCGGTGGCCGCCTCGGTCGCCTCCTCCAGCGCCTCCTGCGCCGCGGCCGAGAAGGGGCGCCGGCGCGCCGCCGGCACCGCGCCGCGGTACGGCCCCGGGTCGCCGATCGGCCGGCTGTACCGCAGGTCGGGCCCGCCGGTCCGGGCCTCGACCTCGGCCCGCTCGGCCTGCTCCCGCGCCTGCGACTGGGACTCCAGCGCCGCCCCCCTGGGGTCCCGCCAGCCGGTCAGGTAGAAGGTGCTGCCGACGCTCAGCCGGGCCGCGTTGAAGCAGTTCTTCTTCCCCTGCCGCCCGCGCAGCTGGGCCCCGCGGAGCGAGAACCGGCCGCCGATCCGCGCGGTGCGCAGGCTCAGCTCGCCGTCGCACTCCAGCCGGTCCGCCTCGAAGTCCTGGTGCACCGCCATCCCGTCGGCGGAGAACGCCCGGCCGAACTGGTCGGCACCCACCTGGAGGTAGTTGGCGATCAGGTCGGTGCCGATCTGCGCGTCCGTCAGCCGGACCCCGTACGGCACGGTGCACCGGGCCAGCACCAGGTCGCCGGCGGTGTCCAACCGGGAGGCGTCGAGCCGGGGCAGGTGGCAGCCGTCGATCCGGAGGGTGCCGGCGTGCGCCTCGGAGAGCACGATGCCGGTGTCGAAGAAGCAGTCGTGCAGCTCCACGAAGGTCTCGAAGCGGCCGCCGGCCAGCCACAGCCGCCCGGTGACCTTGACGCCGACCAGCTTGAGCCCGCGGACCCGGCCGGGCTCCGCCTCCGGGCCGGCCAGCAGCAGCCGGGCCAGCGTCTCGGCCCGCACGGTGCGCTCCGGTCCCCAGTCGGCCCCCCGGGCCGGGTCGTCGGCCGCCCGGTCGCCCGCCGACAGGTCGAGGATGTCGCCGCGCCCGAAGGCCCGCCACAGCCGCTGCTCGACCTTGCTCCAGCCGGTCGGAGCCTGGTCCATATCCGATACCCCCCTTGTTCGAACGTCTCAGGGTTCGTATCACGGACTGAAATGCGGGGCCACCGGTTCCGGCCACTCCTTACACTTGGCGCTGTGATCTCTCGAATCGATCTGCGCGGATCCACCTCCGATCCGCGTGACCTGCTGCCCCGTGCCGAGTTCGACGTGGAGGACGCCCTGGAGAAGGTGCGTCCGATCTGCGAGGACGTGCGCCATCGCGGCGTGGCGGCGCTGATCGAGATCACCGAGCGGTTCGACGGGGTGCGGCTGTCCTCCACCCGGGTCCCGCCGGCGGAGATCACGGCCGCGCTGGAGACGCTGGACCCGAAGGTGCGGGCCGCGCTGGAGGAGACCATCCGGCGGGTCCGGATCGTCCACCGCGCGCAGCGCCGCACCGACCACACCACCCAGGTGGTGCCCGGCGGCACGGTGACCGAGCGCTGGGTGCCGGTGGACCGGGTCGGCCTCTACGTCCCCGGCGGCCGTGCGGTCTACCCGTCCTCCGTGGTGATGAACGTGGTCCCGGCCCAGGAGGCCGGCGTCCAGGGCCTCGCGGTGACCTCGCCGCCGCAGAAGGACTTCGGCGGCAAGGTGCACCCCACCGTGCTGGCCGCCTGCGCGCTGCTCGGCGTCACCGAGGTGTACGCGGTCGGCGGCGCCCAGGCGGTGGCGATGTTCGCCTACGGCACCGAGGAGTGCGCCCCGGTCAACCTGGTGACCGGCCCGGGCAACATCTTCGTGGCGGCCGCCAAGCGGCTGCTCAAGGGCCGGATCGGGATCGACGCCGAGGCCGGGCCGACCGAGATCCTGGTGCTGGCCGACGACACGGCCGACGCCGGCGAGGTGGCCGCCGACCTGATCAGCCAGGCCGAGCACGACCCGATGGCCGCCTCGGTGCTGGTCACCGACTCGGTCGCGCTGGCCGGCGCGGTCGAGGCCGAGCTGGTCGAGCAGGTCGCGCGGACCAAGCACCGCGAGCGGGTGACCACCGCGCTGGGCGGCCGGCAGTCGGCGGTCGTGCTGGTGGACGACCTGGAGCAGGGCCTGGCGGTGGCCAACGCCTACGCCGCCGAGCACCTGGAGATCCAGACCCGGGACGCGGCCGCGCTCGCCGCCCGGGTGCGCAACGCCGGCGCGATCTTCGTCGGCCGCTACGCGCCGGTCTCGCTGGGCGACTACGCGGCGGGCTCCAACCACGTGCTGCCCACCGCCGGTTGCGCCTGCCACTCGTCCGGCCTGTCGGTGCAGTCCTTCCTGCGCGGCGTCCACGTGGTCGACTACAGCAAGCAGGCGCTGGCCGAGGTGGCCGCGCACGTGGTCACGCTGGCCGACGCCGAGGACCTGCCCGGCCACGGCGACGCCGTGCGAGCCCGCTTCGACTGGACGGTGCCCGACGCGCCCGTCACGGAGGACCAGAGCTAAGTGGAGATCGACGAGCTGCCGGTCCGCGACGAGCTGCGCGGACAGTCGCCCTACGGCGCCCCGCAGCTGGACGTCCCGGTCCAGCTGAACACGAACGAGAACCCGTACCCGCTGCCCGAGCCGCTGGTGGCCCGGATCGCCGAGCGGGTGGCCGAGGCCGCCCGCGGGCTGAACCGCTACCCGGACCGGGACGCGGTCGAGCTGCGCGAGGGCCTGGCGGCCTACCTGACCCGGACCGGCGGGCACCCGCTGGTCCGCGAGCAGGTCTGGGCGGCCAACGGCTCCAACGAGGTCATCCAGCAACTGCTGCAGACCTTCGGCGGCCCCGGCCGCAGCGCGCTCGGCTTCGAGCCCAGCTACCAGATGCACGAGCTGATCTCGCGCGGCACCGGCACCCGGTGGATCGCCGGACCGCGCAGGGACGACTTCACCATCGACGAGGACGCGGCCGTGGCCGCGCTCGCCGAGCACCGTCCGGACGTGCTCTTCATCTGCTCGCCGAACAACCCGACCGGCACCGCGGTCGCCGCCGGGACGGTGCTGCGGCTGTACGAGGCCGCCCAGGCGGTCAAGCCGACCCTGGTCGTGGTGGACGAGGCCTACGTCGAGTTCTCGCACCGCGCCTCGCTGCTGCCGCTGCTGACCGGCCGTCCGCTGCTGGTGGTCACCCGCACCATGTCCAAGGCCTTCGGCGCGGCCGGCCTGCGGCTGGGCTACCTGGCCGCCGACCCGGCGGTGGTGGACGCGGTGCAGCTGGTCCGGCTGCCGTACCACCTGTCGGCCGTCACCCAGGCCACGGCGCTGGCCTGCCTGGAGCACACCGACACGCTGCTCGGCTACGTCCAGCGGCTCAAGCAGGAGCGGGACCGGGTGGTCGAGGCGCTGCGCGCCCTGGGGCTGGAGGTCACCGACTCCGATTCCAACTTCATCCAGTTCGGCGTCTTCGAGGACCCGCAGGCCGTCTGGCGGTCGATCCTCGACCACGGCGTGCTGGTCCGGAACAACGGCGTGCCGGGCCGCCTGCGGGTCACCGCCGGCACGCCCGAGGAGAACGACGCGTTCCTGGCCGCCGTCGCCTCAGTGATCAAGGAGCTGTAGACCCTATGTCCCGCATCGGGCGCGTGGAGCGCACCACCAAGGAGACCTCGGTCCTGGTCGAGATCGACCTCGACGGCACCGGGGTGACCGACATCTCCACGGGCGTCGGGTTCTACGACCACATGCTCGACCAGCTCGGCCGGCACGGTCTGTTCGACCTGACCGTGAAGACCGAGGGCGACCTGCACATCGACACCCACCACACCATCGAGGACACCGCCCTCGCGCTGGGCGCCGCCTTCAAGCAGGCGCTCGGCGACAAGGTGGGCATCTACCGGTTCGGCAACTGCACCGTGCCGCTGGACGAGTCGCTCGCCCAGGTCACCGTGGACCTGTCCGGCCGCCCGTACCTGGTGCACACCGAGCCGGAGACCATGGCGCCGATGATCGGCACGTACGACGTGACGATGACCCGGCACATCCTGGAGTCCTTCGTGGCCCAGGCCCAGATCGCCCTGCACGTGCACGTGCCGTACGGTCGCAACGCGCACCACATCGTGGAGTGCCAGTTCAAGGCCCTGGCCCGGGCCCTGCGCTACGCCGCCGAGTTCGACCCGCGGGCGGCCGGGATCCTCCCCTCGACCAAGGGTGCGCTGTGAGCAAGTCCGCTGTCGCGTTCATCTTCGTCGGCCTCTTCCTGGCCGGCGGCGTCTACTCCTTCTCGAAGCAGAAGGTGTCCAAGGGCATCATCGCCGTGCTCGCCATCGGGTCCGTCATGAGCCTGGCCGCAGGCGTCATGCGCCTCTGACTAGCACGGGAGTACGACTGATGGCCAAGAACGTGGTGGTGCTCGACTACGGCTCGGGCAACCTGCGGTCGGCGCAGCGCGCGGTGGAGCGCACCGGGGCGAACGTCACCGTCACCTCCGACTTCCAGCAGGCGCTGGACGCGGACGGACTGCTGGTCCCCGGCGTGGGCGCCTTCGAGGCCTGCATGCGCGGGCTGAAGGCGGTCCGCGGCGAGCAGCTGATCGGCCGCCGGCTGGCCGGCGGCCGCCCGGTGCTCGGGATCTGCGTCGGCATGCAGATCCTGTTCGAACGCGGGGTCGAGCACGGCGTGGAGACGGCCGGCTGCGACGAGTGGCCCGGCACCGTCGAGCCGCTGCAGGCACCGGTGATCCCGCACATGGGCTGGAACACCGTGGCCGCGCCCGAGGGCAGCCGGCTCTTCGCCGGGCTGGACCCGGACACCCGGTTCTACTTCGTGCACTCCTACGCGGTGCGGCGCTGGGAGCTGGAGGTGCACAGCGCGCGGCTGCACGCCCCGCTGGTCACCTGGGCCACCCACGGCGAGCCGTTCGTCGCCGCGGTGGAGAACGGCCCGCTGTGGGCCACCCAGTTCCACCCCGAGAAGTCCGGCGACGCCGGCGCCGCCCTGCTCACCAACTGGGTCAACACCCTCTGACGCTTGGAAAGTTGCCAACGATGAGCCGCCTCGAACTGCTTCCCGCCGTCGACGTCCGTGATGGCCTGGCGGTCCGCCTGGTCAAGGGCGCCTCGGGCACCGAGACCTCCTTCGGCGAGCCGCTGGCCGCCGCGCTCGCCTGGCAGGCGGCCGGCGCCGAGTGGCTCCACCTGGTCGACCTCGACGCCGCCTTCGGGACCGGCAGCAACCGCGACCTGCTGCGCGAGGTGACCGGCGCGCTGGACATCAAGGTCGAGCTGTCCGGCGGCATCCGCGACGACGAGTCGCTGGCCGCGGCGCTGGCCACCGGCTGCACCCGGGTCAACCTGGGCACCGCCGCGCTGGAGACCCCGGAGTGGGTCGCCAAGGTGATCGCCGAGCACGGCGACAAGATCGCGGTCGGCCTGGACGTGGTCGGCACCACGCTGCGCGGCCGCGGCTGGACCAGCGACGGCGGCGACCTGTACGAGGTGCTGGCCCGCCTCGACTCCGAGGGCTGCGCCCGCTACGTGGTCACCGACGTCAACCGCGACGGCACCCTGACCGGCCCGAACCTGGAGCTGCTGCGCAACGTCTGCGCCGCCACCGACAAGCCCGTGGTCGCCTCCGGCGGCGTGTCCTCCCTGGACGACCTGCGTGCGATCGCCACCCTGGTGCCGGAGGGCGTCGAGGGATCGATCGTCGGCAAGGCCCTCTACGAGCACAAGTTCACCCTCGAAGAGGCCCTGGAGGCTGTGTCATCGTGACGGACCGTCGGATCGTGCGCGGCAGGCTGCCCGGCTCCTCCCCGCTGGAGGAGGGGCTCGGGTCGTCCCGTGCCGTGGCGGCCGGTGACCACGTCCACGTGGCGGGGTGCACCGCCTGGGTGGACGGCCGGATCGAGCGCGAGGGCGACCCGTTCGCCCAGGCGCTCACCGCCTTCGACAACGGCCTCGCGGCACTCGCCGCGTACGGTCTGACGGCCGCGGACGTGGTCCGCACCCGGATCTACCTGACGCACGTGCGGGACACCGAGGAGGTCGGCCGGGCGCACCGGCAGGTCTTCGCCGAGGTCCGCCCGGTGACCACCATGGTGGTGGTGGCCGGGCTGGTGGACGCCCGGCTGATGGTCGAGGTGGAACTGGACGCCCACCGCGCCGGCCTGGCGCAGACCCTGGAAGCCCCCGAACCCGTGGAAAGCAGCCCGAAGTGACCCTGGCCGTACGTGTGATCCCCTGCCTGGACGTGGACGCGGGCCGGGTGGTCAAGGGCGTCAACTTCCAGAACCTGCGCGACGCCGGGGACCCGGTGGAGCTGGCCCGGGCCTACGACGCCCAGGGCGCCGACGAGCTGACCTTCCTGGACATCACCGCCTCCTCGGGCGACCGGGAGACCACCTACGACGTGGTGCGGCGCACCGCCGAGCAGGTCTTCATCCCGCTCACCGTGGGCGGCGGCGTGCGCGCCGTGGCCGACGTGGACAAGCTGCTGCGCGCCGGGGCGGACAAGGTCGGGGTCAACACCGCCGCGATCGCCCGGCCGGAGCTGGTGCGGGAGATCGCCGAGCGGTTCGGCCGCCAGGTGCTGGTGCTCTCGGTCGACGCGCGGCGCTGCCGGCCGGGCACCGGGACGGAGTCCGGCTACGAGGTGACCACGCACGGCGGGCGCCAGGGCACCGGCCTGGACGCGGTGGAGTGGGCGGTGCGGGCCGCCGAGCTCGGGGCGGGCGAGATCCTGCTCAACTCGATGGACGCGGACGGCACCAAGGACGGGTACGACCTGGCGATGATCCGCGCCGTCCGCGAGCGGGTGGCGGTCCCGGTGATCGCCTCCGGCGGGGCCGGCAAGCTGGCCGACTTCGCCCCCGCCGTCGAGGCCGGCGCCGACGCGGTGCTGGCCGCCTCCGTCTTCCACTTCGGCGACCTCACCATCCCCGACGTCAAGGGCGCGCTGCGCGACGCCGGCCACCCGGTCCGCTAGCGCCCGTCGGCTCAGCCGGTGGAGGGCGCGGCCGCCGGGCTCGACGGGGCCGCGGTGGCCACCGGCTTGAGCGGCTGGGCCAGCTTGCTGCCGCCCTGCCGCTGCGAGGCGGTGAGCAGGCAGGTCGCGTCCCGCTGCCCCTGGTTGTAGTACGCCAGCGACGGGCCCATCGGGAAGCCGTACCAGGTGCCGCCGCCCTGCTGCGCCTCCCAGGCGGTGACGTAGGGCTGACAGGCCTTCAGCAGCGCCAGCGCGATCTGGCTCTCCTTCGCCAGCCCGTCCGGCAGCACCGGGTTGGCGATCGACTCCCCGTCGTGCGGGCCCTGGCACGGGCGGACCTCGGCCACCGTGATCACCGGGCTCAGCTGCGGGTGGTCCACGCAGGTCCCGACCGGGAACCACGGGTAGGGCAGCTGCTTGGTGGGGGAGGGCGACGGGCTCGGGGACGCCGGGGCCGAGGAGGCGGGCGGTGGCGCGGCCGCCGGGTGCTTGGCGCCGCCGGGCCACAGCAGCACCGCCGTCACCCCGGCCAGGGCGACGAGCAGCACCACCACGGTCGCGGCCGTGCGGGAGCGCGGGGACTTGGTCATGGCGACAGAATCCCGCAGCGCGGTGCTCCGCGGGGGCGGTTTCCAGGAGTTGGTCGCTGCCCCCGTCGACGCCGTCGGCCTGCCAGAATGGGCCGCATGTCATCCGTACCGCCGCCCAGCCCCGCCGCCCCCGGCAGCACCGCCCTCGACCCGGCCGTCGCCGCCCGCCTCAAGCGCAGCGCGGACGGACTGCTGCCCGCGATCGCCCAGCAGCACGACACGGGCGAGGTGCTGATGCTCGGTTGGATGGACGACGAGGCGCTGCACCGCACCCTGACCACCGGCCGCTGCACCTACTGGAGCCGCAGCCGCCAGGAGTACTGGGTCAAGGGCGACACCTCGGGCCACGTCCAGCTGGTGAAGTCGGTCGCGCTGGACTGCGACGGTGACACCCTGCTGGTCAAGGTCGACCAGACCGGCGCGGCCTGCCACACCGGCGCCCGGACCTGCTTCGACGAAGACGTGCTGCTCGCCGGCTGACCCGGCCGCGACCATCCCCCCGAGAGATCGCCCCCCCGAGAGAGTTGGTGTCCACGCCATGGACCTTGAGGCCTTCCGCAAGCTCGCCGTCGACACCCGGGTGATCCCGGTCACCCGCCGGCTCCTGGCGGACGGCCTGACGCCGATCGGCCTGTACCGCTCGCTGGCCGGCGAGCGCCCGGGCACCTTCCTGCTGGAGTCGGCCGAGCAGGGCCGCAGCTGGTCGCGGTACTCCTTCGTGGGCGTGCGCGGCGCGGCCACCCTGACCGTGGACGAGGACGGCGGCGCCCGCTGGCTGGGCACCCCGCCGGTCGGCATCCCGCGCGGCGGCGACCCGCTGGAGGTGCTGCGGGCCGCGCTGACCGCGCTGCACACCCCGCGGCACGACGACGACGGCCTGCCCCCGCTGACCGGCGGCCTGGTCGGCTACCTCGGCTACGACATCGTGCGCCGGCTGGAGAAGCTGCCCGACCTCAACCCGGACGACCTGGGCCTGCCCGAGCTGACCATGATGCTGGCCACCGACCTCGCGGTGCTGGACCACGTGGACGGCACGGTCCTGCTGATCGCCAACGCGGTCAACCACAACGACCTCTCCAGCGGCGCGGACGAGGCCTACGCGGACGCGGTGGCCCGGCTGGACGCGATGGAGGCCGAGCTCGCCAAGCCGGTCGACCCGGGCCTGGCCACCTTCACCCCCACCGCCGCTGACGCCGTGTCACCCTTCGGCGGGGCGCCCTACCGGGCCGCGGTCGAGGTGGTCAAGGAGCGGATCCGGGCCGGCGAGGCCTTCCAGGTGGTCCCCTCGCAGCGGTTCGAGGCGCCCTGCCCGGCCTCCGCGCTGGACGTCTACCGGGTGCTGCGCACCACCAACCCCAGCCCGTACATGTACCTGTTCCGGTTCCCCGGGCCGGACGGCGGCGCCGAGGGCGGCTTCGACGTGGTCGGCTCCAGCCCCGAGGCGCTGGTCAAGGTGACGGGGGGTCAGGCGATGGTGCACCCGATCGCCGGCACCCGGCACCGCGGCGCCACCCCGCAGGAGGACGCCGAGCTGGCCGCCGAGCTGCTGGCCGACCCCAAGGAGCGGGCCGAGCACCTGATGCTGGTCGACCTCGGCCGCAACGACCTGGGCCGGGTCTGCACCCCGGGCAGCGTCGAGGTGGTCGACTTCATGTCGATCGAGCGGTACAGCCACGTGATGCACATCGTCTCCACCGTCACCGGCGAGGTGGCCGACGGCCGCACCGCCTTCGACGTGCTCACCGCCTGCTTCCCGGCCGGGACGCTGTCCGGCGCGCCCAAGCCGCGGGCGATGCGGATCATCGAGGAGCTGGAGCCCACCCGCCGCGGCCTGTACGGCGGGTGCGTCGGCTACCTGGACTTCGCCGGCGACGCGGACACCGCGATCGCCATCCGCACCGCCGTGCTGCGCGGCGGCACCGCCTACGTGCAGGCCGGCGCCGGCGTGGTGGCCGACTCCGACCCGGCCGGCGAGGACACCGAGTGCCGCAACAAGGCGGCCGCCGTGCTGCGCGCGGTCGCCACCGCCAACACGCTGCGGACCCCGGTGGCCTGAGCCCCCCGCGTCCGGCCGGGGTACCCCCAACGGTTCGGGCGCGACGGGCTCGGGGGATAGTGGACGGGTGAGCGCCATCCCCACCCCCCGTGCCGAGTCCGCCGCCGCGCCCCGTACCGCCAGCCGGCGGGGCCTGGCCCTGATGCTGCTGCTCACCGTGCTGGGCGCGGTGCTGGTGCTGGTCGCGGTGGGGCGCACCTGGGCGCAGGGCACCGCGGCCGGCAACCTCGCGGTGGCCGCCTCGGGCAGCGACATCTCCGGCCTGCCGGGCGCGCTCGCGCTGGTCGGGCTGGCCTCCGCGGTCGCGGTCTTCGCGGTGCGCGGGGCCGGGCGGCAGCTGGTCGGCGTACTGGTGGTGGCGGCCGGGCTGGGCGCCGCGGCCGGCGCGGCGCTGGGCGCCGGCGACAGCAGCACGGTGGACGCGCTGGCCTCGCGCCGACTCGCGCTGACCGGCACCGTGGCCGAGCGGGTCGGCCACACCGCGTGGCCGTACGTGGCGCTGCTCGGCGGGCTGCTGCTGGCCGCGGCCGGCGCGCTGACCCTGCTGCGCGGGCGGGACTGGCCGGCCATGGGCGCCCGTTACGAGGCCCCCACCGCCAAGACCGCCGCGCCGGGCGCCGGGAGCACCCCCGCCGACCTGTGGAAGGCCCTGGACCGCGGTGAGGACCCGACCGCGGGCTGACCGGCCGCCTCCCCGCGGAGCCGGCGCGTCAACCGTGACGGTGCTCACCACGACCCCGCTTTGGGCACCGTGACGGCGTCCGCAACAATGGAGGGGACAGGACCGCAAAACCTAGGAGCACCCAGATGTCTAAGCAAGCCCACGGACACACCCCCGCGGCCTGGACCGGTGTGGTCATCAGCTTCGTCGGCTTCTGCATCTCCGGCGCCGGCATGATCATGGCCTCCACGCTGATCGTGGTGGCGGGCCTCGTGGTGGCGTTCGTCGTCGCCGGCGCGGTCGGCCTCGCGATGAAGGGTGCCGGCCTGGGCAAGCAGCCCGACGCGTCGGTGGAGAAGTACAAGGCCGAGTTCCGTGCGGCGCGTGCGGCGGGCACCCCGGAGGCGGTCGGCGCCGGCGCCCACTGAGGCATCCAGCAGCTTCCCGGACCGGGGCGCCGCCGCGACGGCGGGCGCCCCGGTCCGTGCGTTCGGGGCCCGGCGCGCACCGCGGCCCGTGCGCCCGGCCACCCGCGCGGCGTAACGCACCACCCACCCGGCCGGGGGACAATCGGCCCGTGACCGCCCCCAGCACCCCGGCCGGCGCCCCCGCCGCGCTGCGCCGCCTCGCCCGCCCGTTCGCCGCGCTGACCGCCGTGGCGCTGCCCACCCTGTACATCGGTGCGGTGGACCCCAACCGACCCGGCCACTACCCGACCTGCCCGTTCCTCCAGGCCACCGGCTGGTGGTGCCCCGGTTGCGGCGGCCTGCGCTGCGTGCACGCGCTGACCCGCGGCGACCTCAACGGGGCGATCCACGACAACCTGCTCGCCGTGGTGCTCTTCCTGGTGCTCGGGGGGCTCTGGCTCGGCTGGGTCCGGGCCGCGCTCACCGGCGGCCGGCCGCCCCGCCCGGCCCTGGGCCGCACCGGCACCGTCGTGCTGCTGCTGGTGCTGGTCGGCTTCACGGTGCTGCGCAACCTGCCCGCCGGCGCCTCGCTCGCACCGCCGCTGGTCTGACCCCGCCGCGCGTCCACCGCTCGGCCGGGAGGCGTCCGACCTGCTCAGCGGGCGGTCCGCTGGGCGAGACGCGCGCCGGGCGGATGCGCCCCGCGCGCCCCGGTGCCGATACCATCGAGGTGCTGACGGGGGTTGCGGATCGGTGCCCTTCCGCGCCGTCCCGGACGCATGTTCCGGCTAGCAGACTGACGGGGGCGCCTGTCGTGAGCGAGCGAAGCGAGCCTAAGGAGGCGGGCGCATGACCGTGCTCGACGAGATCATCGACGGGGTCCGGCAGGACCTCGCGGAGCGCCAGGCCCGGGTCTCCCTGGACGAGCTCAAGGAGCTGGCCGCCAAGGCCCGCGACGCCAAGGACGGCGTCGCCGCGCTGCGCGGCGAGAGCATCCGCGTGATCTGCGAGGTCAAGCGGTCCAGCCCGTCCAAGGGTGCGCTGGCCGCCATCGCCGACCCGGCCGCACTGGCCCGCGACTACGCCGCCGGCGGCGCGGCCGCGATCAGCGTGCTCACCGAGCAGCGCCGGTTCGGCGGCTCGCTGGCCGACCTGGACGCCGTCCGGGCCGCGGTGGACACCCCGGTGCTGCGCAAGGACTTCATCGTCACCGCCTACCAGCTCTGGGAGGCCCGGGCGCACGGTGCGGACCTGGCGCTGCTGATCGTCGCGGCGCTGGACCAGCCGGCCCTGGTCTCGCTGATCGAGCGGGCCGAGTCGATCGGGCTGACCCCGCTGGTCGAGGTGCACGACGAGGAGGAGATCCGCCGCGCGGTGGACGCCGGCGCGCGGATCATCGGGGTCAACGCCCGCAACCTGAAGACCCTCGAGGTGGACCGCAACACCTTCGCCAACGTGGCGCACCTGATCCCCGGCAGCATCGTCAAGGTCGCCGAGTCCGGCGTGCGCGGCCCGCACGACCTGATCGCCTACGCCAACGAGGGCGCCGACGCGGTGCTGGTCGGCGAGTCGCTGGTGACCGGCAAGGACCCCAAGGCGGCGGTGGCCGACCTGGTGGCCGCCGGCGCCCACCCGGCCCTGCGCAACAAGGGCTGACCCGATGGCCCTCGCCGCCCGCCTGCAGGCCGGCTGCCGCCCGCGCGGCTGCCGCGCCCCGGCGCGCCGGGTGCTGGGCCGGCGGGTGCGCTACGTGATCGGTTGCGAGCCCGGGCAGGTCCCCGGTCGGCGATGGCGCCGGACGCACGGCTGAACCCGTTCCGTCCGACCGACCATCACGAAGGATCACCATGTCCGACCTTCCGACCGGCCCGCAGGTGCCCGACGCCCGCGGCTACTTCGGCGCCTACGGCGGCCGCTTCATCCCGGAGGCGCTGATCGCCGCCGTGGAGCAGGTGGCCGAGGAGTACGAGAAGGCCAAGAACGACCCGGCCTTCACCGCCGAGCTCGACCTGCTGCTCAAGGACTACACCGGCCGCCCGAGCCCGCTCACCGACGTGCACCGGTTCTCCGCCGAGGCCGGCGGGGCCCGGGTGCTGCTCAAGCGCGAGGACCTCAACCACACCGGCTCGCACAAGATCAACAACGTGCTGGGCCAGGCGCTGCTCACCCGCCGGATGGGCAAGACCCGGATCATCGCCGAGACCGGCGCGGGCCAGCACGGCGTGGCCACCGCCACCGCCTGCGCGCTGTTCGGCTTCGACTGCACCATCTACATGGGCGAGGTGGACACCCAGCGCCAGGCGCTGAACGTCGCCCGGATGCGGATGCTCGGCGCCGAGGTGGTGGCCGTCAAGTCCGGCAGCCGCACCCTCAAGGACGCGATCAACGAGGCCTTCCGCGACTGGGTGGCCAACGTCGACTCCACCCACTACCTGTTCGGCACGGTGGCCGGCCCGCACCCGTTCCCGGCCATGGTGCGCGACTTCCACCGGGTGATCGGCATCGAGGCCCGGGCCCAGGTGCTGGAGCGGACCGGCGCGCTGCCGGACGCGGTGGTGGCCTGCGTGGGCGGCGGCTCCAACGCGATGGGCATCTTCCACGAGTTCATCCCGGACGCCGGGGTGCGGCTGATCGGCTGCGAGGCGGCCGGCGAGGGCGCCGACACCCCGCGCCACGCGGCCACCCTGACCAAGGGCGACCCGGGCGTGCTGCACGGCGCCCGCACCTACGTGCTGCAGGACGAGGACGGCCAGACCATCGAGAGCCACTCGATCTCGGCCGGCCTGGACTACCCCGGGGTCGGCCCCGAGCACGCCTGGCTGAAGGACACCGGCCGGGCCGAGTACCGCCCGGTCACCGACGACGCGGCGATGCAGGCACTGCGCCTGCTGTCGCGCACCGAGGGCATCATCCCGGCCATCGAGAGCGCGCACGCGCTGGCCGGCGCGCTGGAGCTGGGCCGCGAGCTGGGACCGGACGCCACCATCCTGGTCAGCCTGTCCGGCCGCGGCGACAAGGACATGCACACCGCCGCCCAGTACTTCGGCCTGTACGACGAGCCCGCCCAGGGGGAGAACCGATGACCAGCAAGCTCACGGCCGTCCTGGCGGCGGCCAAGGCCGAGGGCCGGGCCGCGCTGATCGGCTACCTGCCGGCCGGCTTCCCGACCGTCGAGGGCGGGATCAACGCGGTCAACGCCCTCCTGGAGGGCGGCTGCGACGTGGTCGAGGTCGGCCTGCCGCACTCCGACCCGGTGCTGGACGGCCCGACCATCCAGACCGCGGACGACATCGCGCTGCGCGGCGGCGTGCGGATCAAGGACGTGCTGCGCACCGTGCAGGAGGTGGCCGCGGCGCACCCGGCGGCCGCGGTGCTGGTGATGACCTACTGGAACCCGGTGGACCGCTACGGCACCGCCCGGTTCGCCGCCGACCTGGCGGCGGCCGGCGGGGCCGGGGTGATCCTGCCGGACCTGCCGGTCGAGGAGTCGGTCGAGTGGCGCAAGGCCGCCGCCGAGCACGGCCTGGACACCGTCTTCGTGGTCGCCCCGTCCAGCCAGGACAAGCGGCTGGCCGAGGTGACCGCGGCCGGCAGCGGCTTCGTCTACGCGGCCGCGGTGATGGGCGTGACCGGCAGCCGGGCCCAGGTCGGCGAGCTGGCCGAGGACCTGGTCGCCCGCACCAGGGCCACCACCGAGCTGCCGGTCTGCGTGGGCCTGGGCGTCTCCACCGCGGACCAGGCCGCCGAGGTGGCCGGCTTCGCGGACGGCGTGATCGTCGGCTCGGCCTTCGTGCAGCGGATCCTGGAGGCCGACGGCGACGAGGCGGCCGCGCTCGCCGCGGTGCGCGCGCTGGCGGCCGACCTGGCGCAGGGCGTGCGCTCGCGCTGACGCGCCGCGGCACTCGACGGCCCGTCACCCCGGAAGGGGTGGCGGGCCGTTCTGCTGTGCGCGTCCGGGAGGGCTCCGCGCTCGCCCGTGCGGGTGAATCGGGGCAGCCGCTCGTGTCATCCCCGATCGGCTGACGTTGCATCAGGTGTCCCGTGGGGAACGGCTGCCAGCCCTTCCGTTCGGGTACTCCCGATGCGTTCCCAGTCCGTCGTTCCGGCTCCGAGGAGGCCCGCCGTGGTCGGCCTGCACCGTGCGGTCCTGGTCAGGGCGGCCGCCGCCGCGCTGGCGCTGCTGGTGGCGTACGGCGGCGAGGACGCGGTGGGGCACGCGCTGGCCAGGCGGGGGGCCGAGCGGGCCGCGCACCAGAGCCAGCAGCCGAGCCCGCGGCACGCCCCCGCACCGGACCGATGACGTCACGTCCCGTATCGGGATGAATACGACGAGCTTGGAGTAATCGGTCCAAATCCCCTACGGTTCATCAGGAAGCTCCGGCGGGAGCGGAGGACCGAGCGGGGGAGGCGGCATGGCAGGGCGCGCGGCCAGTGGCACGGGCGGTGGCGGGGCACTCGAGTGGGTCAGCCTCGCGGCCCGGCTCGGCCTGGCGGTGGTCTGGGCCTGGGCCGGCCTCGCCAAGATCTCCGACCCGGCGGTGGCCGCCCAGGCGGTGCGGGCCTACCGGATCCTGCCCGAGGGGCTGGTCAAGCCGGTCGGCTACGGGCTGCCGTTCCTCGAACTGGCGCTGGCGGTGCTGCTGCTGGTCGGGCTCGGGGTGCGGATCGCCGCGGTGGTCTCGGTGCTGCTGCTGCTCACCTTCATCGCCGGCATCAGCTCGGCCTGGGCGCGCGGCATCTCGATCGACTGCGGCTGCTTCGGCGGCGGCGGCGCGGTGGACAAGTCGCAGACCGAGTACGGCCAGGAGATCCTGCGCGACTGCGGCTTCCTGCTGCTGGCCGGCTGGCTGGTGGTCAAGCCGCGCTCCAAGTTCTCGGTGGACGGCTGGCTGGCCGCCTGAACCCCCTGACCGTCGATCCCCGGAAGCAGAAGGCATGAGCGACAAGAACCGATCAGGCAAGCGGACCGCCCGCGAGCGGATGCTGGAGGAGCGGGCCGCCCAGGAGTCCAAGGACGCCCGGAAGAAGAAGCTGCTGATCGTGGGCGCCGTGGTGGCCGTGCTGGCGGTCGCCGCCGGGATCGGCATCGCGGTGCAGAGCAGCCGGTCCAGTTCGGACACGCCGAGCGCGGCCCCGGCCGGCGCGATCGGCAACAAGAACCTGGTGATCCCGGACGGCCCGGCCAACGCCCCCTCCACGCTCACCGTGTACGAGGACCCCAGGTGCCCGGCCTGCGGCCAGTTCGAGCGCGAGTTCGCGCCCACCGTGGACCAGCTGCAGGACCAGGGCAAGCTCTACGGGAACTACCACATCGTCTCGTTCATCGACCGGCACGACGGCGGCAAGGGCTCCAAGAACGGGGCCAACGCGCTGGCCTGCGCCCAGGACGCCGGCTACTTCCGGGCGTACCACGACGTGCTCTACCGCAACCAGCCGGACGAGACGGTCGACGCCTGGAAGGACAAGTCCAAGCTGATCGACCTGGCCAAGCAGGTGCCGGGGCTCGACTCGCCCGCCTTCGAGGCCTGCGTCAACACCAACAAGTTCGGCAGCTGGGTCTCCGCCGTCGAGCAGGACTTCGACAAGTCCGGCTACACCTCCACCCCGACCGTGCTGCTCAACGGCAAGCCGATCTACCCCAAGAACGGCGACGAGGAGATCACCCCCGACAACCTGGTGAAGTGGGTGAACGAGGCCAACCAGGGCAAGCAACTGGGCACCACCGGCAACGCCTCGGCCAGCCCCGCGCCGACCAGCACCGCGGCCGAGAGCGACCCGGCGCTGCAGCCCTCCGGCGGCGGTTCGTAGCCGGTCCCACCCGTCGCCCGGGGTGCCGTGTCCGAACCGGTACCCCGGGCGATGCCGGAACCGAGGTCGGCACGCGGTAGCGTCGGACCTGCCATGGAACTCGCTTACATCCCGAGCCCGTCGCGGGGCGTCATCCACCTCGGACCGATCCCGCTGCGCGCGTACGCCTTCTGCATCATCATCGGTGTCGTCGTGGCCGTCTGGCTCGGCAGCAAGCGCTGGGTCGCGCGCGGCGGAGCCAAGCACACGGTCGGCGACATCGCGGTCTGGGCGGTGCCGTTCGGTCTGGTCGGCGGCCGGCTCTACCACGTGATCACCGACCACCAGCTCTACTTCGATCCCGGGCAGAACCCGTGGAACGCCTTCAAGATCTGGGAGGGCGGCCTGGGCATCTGGGGCGCGATCGCGCTCGGCGCGGTCGGCGCCTGGATCGGCGCCCGCCGGCGCGGCGTGCCGCTGCCGGCCTGGGCGGACGCGGTGGCCCCCGGGATCGCGCTGGCCCAGGCCTGCGGGCGCTGGGGGAACTGGTTCAACCAGGAGCTGTACGGCCGGGCCACCACGCTGCCCTGGGGCCTGCACATCCACAAGGTGAACCCGGACGGCTCGGTCACCGACGGCATCTACCAGCCCACCTTCCTGTACGAGTCGCTCTGGTGCGTGGGTGTCGCCGCGCTGGTGATCTGGGCGGACCGGCGGTTCCGGCTCGGGCACGGCCGGGCCTTCGCGCTCTACGTCGCGGCGTACACCGTGGGCCGGTTCTGGATCGAGTACCTGCGGGTGGACGAGGCGCACCACTTCTGGGGCCTGCGGCTGAACGACTGGACCTCGATCGTGGTCTTCGTCGGCGCGGTCGTGTACTTCGTGGTCGTCGGCCGGCTGCGGCCGGGCCGGGAGGACCCGGACAGCATCGACCCGGCGGCGCGCGAGGAGCGGGCCGCGGCCGCGGCGGAGCAGGCGGGCGAGTCGACCGGGGAGCAGGCCGGGGAGCCGGTCGACGGTCCGGGCGCCGACCCCGGGGCGGGTGCCGAGCAGGCGGCCGGTCCGGACGCCGAGCAGCCGCAGCAGGAGTCGAAGCAGAACGGTGCCGTCTGACCCACCGTCACCACGGGCCCCGGAGTGCGTGCACTCCGGGGCCCGTTGTCTTGACCAGTGGACACTTGAACGGCGAATTCGCAGGTCAGCCCAGGTTAGCCAGTCCTGGCTTGCTGGAAAACGTCAGATCATCGGGCTAGCTTCGAGGCTGATAGGACGCCCGGGCCGCTGCCTGGGGGGAGCACGCTGCACCAGGGAGGGCCGCCACCATGAGCGCCACCATCACCGAAATCGTCGACGAGGAGCCCACCGCCCCCCGGATCCCCGACGCCGACCACCACCGCGACGTCAACGGCGGCTGGCTGCGCCCGGCGGTGTTCGGCGCCATGGACGGCCTGGTGTCCAACTTCGCCCTGATGACCGGCGTGGTCGGCGGTTCGGCGGGCAACAGCACCGTGGTGCTGACCGGCCTGGCGGGTCTGGCGGCCGGCGCCTGCTCGATGGCGGCGGGGGAGTACACCTCGGTGGCCTCGCAGCGGGAGCTGGTGGAGGCGGAGATCGAGGCGGAGCGGATCGAGCTGCGCCGCAACCCGCAGGGCGAGCTGGCCGAGCTGGCCCAGGTCTACATATCCCGCGGCGTCGAGCCGGAGCTGGCCCGCCAGGTGGCCGAGCAGCTGACCCGGGACCCCGAGCGGGCGGTGGAGGTGCACGCCCGGGAGGAGCTGGGCATCGACCCGCACGACCTGCCCAGTCCGCTGGTCGCCGCCGCCTCCTCGTTCGCCTGCTTCGCGCTGGGCGCGCTGCTGCCGCTGCTGCCCTACCTGCTGGGGGCCACCTCGCTGCTGCCCGCGCTGGTGCTGGCGGTGCTCGGCCTGTTCGGCTGCGGCGCGGTCGTGGCCCGGGTGACGGCGCGCAGCTGGTGGTTCTCCGGGCTGCGCCAGCTGGTCCTCGGCGGGGCCGCGGCGGGTGTCACCTACCTGCTGGGCTCGTTGATCGGCGGCCACGTCGGCTGATCCGCGGTGTGTGTAATATCACCCACCGCACTGCATAGGCATGCAGAATTTGCGGTCGAAACGGCCCTCGGCCATCACTCCGTCGCCCACGGCGGAGCCGAACGCGTGAATTCGCAGGCGGCCGGCTCGACCGGGCCGGCCGCCGCCGTTTCGGCGCTGTTTCACCCCTGCGGGGACAGGGCACACTGAGGTGAGCCCCGTCTCCGGGCTACCTGCAGGTAAGGGCCTCTGAGCTGCGGCCTTGTCCGCCATGTGGACGAAAGATTCCACTTCCCGGGACTTGCGGCATCATGTAACCTGCACGAAATCGCAGAGGGCCAACGTCGTCCCTGTTGCACGTGAACCCCCGGCCATCGGCCGGGCGGCACCCCCAAATGCTCAAGACGACGACGGGAGAGCCGATGCTGTCTGCATCCATGCACTCCGCCAACGAGCCCCAGGGCAGCGCGAGCTCCCCGTACGCGCTCGTTCCGGATGCGCGACCTGCTGCTCAGGGCCTGTACGACCCGCGAAACGAGCACGACGCCTGCGGCGTCGGCTTCGTCGCCACGCTGACCGGCATCGCCGACCACACCATCGTCGAGCAGGCGCTCACCGTGCTGCGCAACCTGGAGCACCGCGGCGCCACCGGGGCCGAGCCGGACTCCGGCGACGGCGCCGGCATCCTGACCCAGATCCCGGACGCCTTCCTGCGCGCCCAGGTGTCCTTCGAGCTGCCGGCCGCCGGCGGCTACGCGGTGGGCACCGCCTTCCTGCCGGACGACGACGCCGCCGACGCGCAGGCCGTCGCCGCCATCGAGGCGATCGCCGACGAGGAGGGCCTGACCGTCCTCGGCTGGCGCGACGTGCCGATCGCTCCCGACCTGCTGGGCGCCACCGCCCGCTCGGTGATGCCGCGGTTCCGCCAGCTCTTCCTCGCCGCCGAGGGCAAGGCCGGCGTGGCGCTGGACCGGGTCGCCTTCGTGGTCCGCAAGCGCGCCGAGCGCGAGGCCGGGGTGTACTTCCCCTCGCTCTCCGCCCGCACCATCGTCTACAAGGGCATGCTGACCACCGGCCAGCTGGAGCCCTTCTTCCCGGACCTGTCGGACCGGCTGTTCGCCTCGGCGATCGGCCTGGTGCACTCCCGGTTCTCCACCAACACCTTCCCCAGCTGGCCGCTGGCCCACCCGTACCGGTTCGTCGCGCACAACGGTGAGATCAATACCGTCAAGGGCAACCGGAACTGGATGACCGCGCGCGAGTCGCAGCTGGCCACGGACCTGATCCCGGACAACCGGAACGGGCAGGACCTGAGCCGGATCTTCCCGATCTGCACCCCGGACCACTCCGACTCCGCCTCCTTCGACGAGGTGCTGGAGCTGCTCCACCTGGGCGGCCGCTCGCTGCCGCACTCGGTGCTGATGATGATCCCGGAGGCCTGGGAGAACCACGCCACCATGGACCCGGCGCGGCGCGCCTTCTACCAGTACCACTCCAACCTGATGGAGCCCTGGGACGGACCGGCCTGCGTCACCTTCACCGACGGCACCCAGATCGGCGCCGTGCTGGACCGCAACGGCCTGCGCCCGGCCCGGTACTGGATCACCGAGGACGGCCTGGTCGTGCTCTCCTCCGAGGTCGGCGTGCTCGACCTGCCGCAGGAGAAGGTGGTCCAGAAGGGCCGTCTGCAGCCGGGCCGGATGTTCCTGATCGACACCGCCGAGCACCGCCTGGTCCCCGACGAGGAGCTCAAGGCCGCGCTGGCCGCCGAGCACCCCTACCAGGAGTGGGTGGCGGCCGGCCAGATCGAGCTGGCCGAGCTGCCCGAGCGCGAGCACATCGCGCACACCCACGCCTCGGTGACCCGCCGTCAGCAGACCTTCGGGTACACCGAGGAGGAGCTGCGGGTCATCATCGCGCCGATGGCCAAGACCGGCGCCGAGGCGCTCGGCTCGATGGGCACCGACTCGCCGATCGCCGCGCTGTCCGAGAAGCCCCGGCTGATCTTCGACTACTTCGTGCAGCTGTTCGCGCAGGTCACCAACCCGCCGCTGGACGCGATCCGCGAGGAGCTGGTCACCTCCCTGCTCAGCAACCTCGGCCCGGAGGGCAACCTGCTGGCGGCCGAGGCCGCGCACTGCCGCTCGGTCGGCATCACCTTCCCGGTGATCGACAACGACGAGCTGGCGAAGCTGATCCACATCAACCACGACGGCGACCAGCCCGGCCTGAAGGCGGTCACCCTCTCCGGCCTGTACAAGGTCGGCGGCGGTGGCGAGGCGCTGGCCGCGCGGCTGACCGAGATCGCGGCGGAGGCGGACGCGGCGATCGCCGACGGCGCCCGGATCATCGTGCTCTCCGACCGCCACTCGGACGCCGAGCACGCCCCGATCCCCTCGCTGCTGCTCACCTCCGCGGTGCACCACCACCTGATCCGCACCAAGCAGCGCACCAAGGTCTCGCTGCTGGTCGAGGCCGGTGACGTGCGCGAGGTGCACCACGTGGCGCTGCTGATCGGCTACGGCGCCAGCGCGGTCAACCCGTACCTGGCGATGGAGTCGGTCGAGGACCTGGTCGCCCAGGGCACCTTCCTGACCGGCATCGAGCCGGAGAAGGCGATCAAGAACCTGATCAAGGCGCTCGGCAAGGGCGTGCTGAAGGTGATGTCCAAGATGGGCATCTCCACCGTCGCCTCCTACCGCGGCGCGCAGGTCTTCGAGGTCATCGGCCTGTCCCAGGAGACGGTCGACAGCTACTTCGCCGGCACCACCACCAAGCTCGGCGGCATCGGCCTGGCCGAGATCGCCAAGGAGGTGGCCGCCCGGCACGCCAAGGCCTACCCGGCCTCCGGAATCACGGCCGCGCACCGCGCGCTGGAGATCGGCGGCGAGTACCAGTGGCGCCGCGAGGGCGAGCCGCACCTGTTCGACCCGGACACGGTCTTCCGGCTGCAGCACTCCACCCGGGCCCGCCGGTACGACATCTTCAAGCAGTACACCGGCCGGGTGAACGAGCAGTCCGAGCGCCTGATGACGCTGCGCGGCCTGTTCAAGTTCGACGCCAAGGGCCGCGCCCCGATCTCGATCGACGAGGTCGAGCCGGTCTCCGAGATCGTCAAGCGGTTCTCCACCGGCGCCATGTCCTACGGCTCCATCTCGATGGAGGCGCACGAGACGCTGGCCATCGCGATGAACCGGCTGGGCGGCAAGTCCAACACCGGTGAGGGCGGCGAGGACCCGGAGCGCCTGTACGACCCGGCCCGCCGCTCGGCGATCAAGCAGGTCGCCTCCGGTCGGTTCGGCGTCACCTCCGAGTACCTGGTCAACGCCGACGACATCCAGATCAAGATGGCCCAGGGCGCCAAGCCCGGCGAGGGCGGCCAGCTGCCCGGCCACAAGGTCTACCCGTGGGTGGCCCGGACCCGGCACTCGACCCCGGGCGTCGGCCTGATCTCGCCGCCGCCGCACCACGACATCTACTCCATCGAGGACCTGGCTCAGCTGATCCACGACCTCAAGAACGCCAACCCGGCCGCCCGCATCCACGTGAAGCTGGTCTCCGAGGTCGGCGTCGGCACGGTGGCCGCGGGTGTCTCGAAGGCGCACGCCGACGTGGTGCTGGTCTCCGGCCACGACGGCGGCACCGGCGCCTCGCCGCTGACCTCGCTCAAGCACGCGGGCGGCCCCTGGGAGCTCGGCCTGGCCGAGACCCAGCAGACCCTGCTGCTGAACGGCCTGCGCGACCGGATCGTGGTGCAGACCGACGGCCAGCTGAAGACCGGCCGCGACGTGGTGATCGCCGCGCTGCTCGGTGCCGAGGAGTTCGGCTTCGCGACCGCCCCGCTGGTGGTCTCCGGCTGCATCATGATGCGGGTCTGCCACCTGGACACCTGCCCGGTCGGCGTGGCCACGCAGAACCCGGTGCTGCGCGAGCGCTTCTCCGGCAAGCCGGAGTTCGTCGTCAACTTCTTCGAGTTCATCGCCGAGGAGGTCCGCGAGATCCTCGCGGAGCTGGGCTTCCGCTCGATCGAGGAGGCGGTCGGCCACGCCGAGCACATCGACGCGACCGGCGCGGTCGACCACTGGAAGGCGGCCGGCCTGGACCTGGCCCCGCTGTTCCACGTGCCCGAGCTGCCCGCGGGCGCGGCCCGGCACTGCACCACCAGCCAGGACCACGCGCTGGACAAGGCGCTCGACAACCAGCTGATCGAGCTGGCCGAGGACGCCCTGGAGCGCGGCGAGGCGGTGCGGATCCAGCTGCCGATCCGCAACGTCAACCGCACGGTCGGCACCATGCTCGGCCACGAGGTGACCAAGCGGTACCGCGGCGCGGGCCTGCCGGAGGGCACCATCGACGTGACCTTCACCGGCTCGGCCGGCCAGTCGTTCGGCGCCTTCGTGCCGGCCGGCATCACGCTGCGGCTGGAGGGCGACGCCAACGACTACGTCGGCAAGGGCCTGTCCGGCGGCGTGATCGTGGTCCGCCCGGCCCGGGACGCCGCCGCCATCGGCGCCGACGCCCAGGCCCACGTGATCGCGGGCAACACCATCGGCTACGGCGCCACCTCGGGCCGGATCCACCTGCGCGGCAAGGCCGGCGAGCGGTTCGCGGTGCGCAACTCCGGTGCCACCCTGGTGGTGGAGGGCGTGGGCGACCACGGCCTGGAGTACATGACCGGCGGCCGGGTGGTCGTCCTCGGCGAGACCGGCCGCAACCTGGCGGCGGGCATGTCCGGCGGCATCGCCTACGTGCTCGACCTGCGCCCGGCCAACGTCAACGGCGGCCTGGTGGGCATCGAGGCCCCCGACGCCAAGGACCGCGAATGGCTGCGCGAGACCGTGCAGCAGCACTACGAGGAGACCGGCTCGACGGTCGCCGCCGAGCTGCTGGCCGACTGGGGCAGCGGTGTCAGCCGCTTCTCCAAGATCATGCCCACCGACTACAAGGCAGTGCTCGCCGCCAAGGACGCCGCTGAGCGCGACGGGCTCTCCGAGTCCGAGACCACCGCGAAGATGATGGAGGCGGCACATGGCTGACCCCAAGGGCTTCCTGACCACGCCCAAGCAGTTGGCGGAGCGCCGCCCGGTCGACGTTCGGCTCCGTGACTGGAACGAGGTCTACGTCGAGCGCAGCCTCCTGCCGATCATCACCAAGCAGGCCGGCCGCTGCATGGACTGCGGCATCCCGTTCTGCCACAACGGCTGTCCGCTGGGGAACCTGATCCCCGAGTGGAACGACCTGGCCTTCCGCGACGACTGGTCCGGTGCCATCGAGCGGCTGCACGCGACCAACAACTTCCCGGAGTTCACCGGGCGGCTGTGCCCGGCGCCGTGCGAGTCGGCCTGCGTGCTGGGGATCAACCAGGACGCGGTGACCATCAAGAACGTCGAGGTCACCATCATCGACAAGGCCTGGGACAACGGCGGGGTGCGCCCGCAGGCGCCCGAGCGCCTGTCCGGCAAGACGGTCGCCGTGGTCGGCTCCGGCCCCGCGGGCCTGGCCGCCGCCCAGCAGCTGACCCGGGCCGGCCACACCGTGGTGGTCTACGAGCGCGCCGACCGGATCGGCGGCCTGCTGCGCTACGGCATCCCCGAGTTCAAGATGGAGAAGCGCCACATCAACCGCCGCGTCGAGCAGATGCGCGCGGAGGGCACCCGGTTCCGCACCGGCGTGCACGTGGGCGAGGACCTCACCGGCCAGGACCTGCGCAACCGGTTCGACGCGGTCGTGGTCGCGGCCGGCGCCACCACCGCGCGCGACCTGCCGGTGCCCGGCCGCGAGCTCCAGGGCATCCACCAGGCGATGGAGTACCTGCCGCTGGCCAACAAGGTGCAGGAGGGCGACTACGTCGACTCCCCGATCAGCGCCAAGGGCAAGCACGTCATCGTGATCGGCGGCGGTGACACCGGCGCCGACTGCCTGGGCACCGCGCTGCGCCAGGGGGCCGCCTCGGTCACCCAGCTGGAGATCATGCCGCGTCCGAGCGACGACCGGCCGACCGGCCAGCCGTGGCCGACCATGCCGATGGTCTACAAGGTCACCTCCGCGCACGAGGAGGGCGGTGAGCGGGTCTACTCCGTCAACACCACCCACTTCACCGGCGACGAGGACGGCAACGTCCAGGAGCTGCACCTGGTCGAGGTGGAGTTCAAGGACGGCCGCTTCGAGCCGGTCCCCGGCACCGAGCGGGCGATCCCGGCGCAGCTGGTCACGCTGGCCATGGGCTTCACCGGCACCGACCAGAAGAACGGTCTGGTGGACCAGCTGGGCGTCGAGCTGGACGCCCGGGGTAACATCGCCCGGGACGGAAAGTTCGCCACCAACGTCGATGGCGTCTTCGTCTGCGGCGACGCCGGCCGCGGCCAGTCGCTGATCGTCTGGGCGATCGCCGAGGGCCGTTCCACCGCCGCCGCGGTGGACGCGTACCTGGGCGGCAAGACCGCGCTGCCCGCGCCGATCCGGCCCACGGACCGCCCGCTGGTGGTCTGACCCGAGAACCCCCGCGACCCGGCTCCGGCCGGGGCGCGACCCGACCGCCGTGCGGCGGTCCTACCCTCCCGCACACCGCCCGGCCAGCCGGGCTGCCGCTGACCCGTCAGAGCCGCCGGTCCCTCAGCGGAGCACCAACGACGGCGCCTGCCCCGTCCCCGACCAAGGGGGGTAGGCGCCGTCGACATGTCCGCGGTCAGCCGTGCAGCAGCGCCTCGGCCAGCGCGGTGCGCAGGTACAGGACGCTGCGCCCGGTGCGGTGGCGGGCGAGCAGGCCGGCCGCGTGCAGGACGGCCAGGTGGTGCGAGACGTTGGGGGCCGACTGGCCGGTCCGGGCGGCCAGTTCGGTGGTGGAGGCGGGGGAGTCGAGCTCGGCCAGCAGCTGGGCCCGGCCGCGTCCCAGCAGCGCCGCCAGTGCCTCGGGCGGGGCGGCGCCGCCGCGCTCCCACAGGGTGGCGATGCCGCGCGCCGGGTAGCACAGGCCGGGTTGGTAGCGGGTCTCGTCGCTCTCGAAGACCGCGCCGGGCCAGATGAAGACCGAGGGCACCAGCACCAGGCCGCGCCCGGCGGCCAGGCTCCGTCCGGCGGTCTGCCGGCGCTGGACGATCCGCAGCTCGTCGTCCTGCCAGCCGACCTTGGGGTGCAGGCCGTCGAAGAGCGCGGCCGGACCGCCCTGGGCCATCCGCCGGGCCCGGTGCAGCACGTCGCCCTCGAGCAGCCGCTCCATCCGGGGCCAGTGCGGGGCCACGGCCGCGTCCCAGAAGGCCTCGATCTCACCGGCCAGCCGGTCCAGGCCGGCCGTCCCCGCGGCCGCCAGCTCGGCCACCAGCGGTGGCAACGGCTCGCCCAGCCGGGCGAGTTGGCTGCGCAGCTGGTCGGCAGGGGTGGCCCGCAGCCGGTCCAGCTCGGCGGCCAGCGAGGGAGCGGTGGCGGTGGGCGCCGGGGCCAGGAAGTTCGGCAGGTGCCAGGCGGGCATCGGCACCAGCTGGTCCAGCAGCGGGTAGTCGACCCCGGCCAACCGCTCGCGGGCCTGCCGCACCCACGGCAGGTGGAGGGCGCGGGCGCCGACGTCCTTGAGCACCTGCACGGCGCAGACCACCTCGCGCAGCCGGGAGACGGCGAAGCGGGTGGCGGCCAGGTCCTGGGCGGAGAAGCGCAGGGTGAACACGGACGCTCCGGGGATTCGAGCAGGACGAAATCTGTGGGCACCGGTGATCATGCCCGAGAGGCTGGCGCCATGGCGACAGCGATCTCCCTCGGACTGCCCCGCACCGCCGGGCAGCGCCCCCTGGTCGGGGCCCACCTGGTCGACTCCCTGGGCACCGGCGTGGTGCTCAGCTTCGTCCTGGTCTACTTCGTGCGCACCACCGCGCTCCCGGTCACCGCGGTCGGCGCGGCGCTCACCACCGCCCGCCTGCTGGCGCTGCCGACCGCGGTCGTCACCGGCCGGCTGATCGACCGGTTCGGGGCGCGCGCGACGGCGGTGGCCGGCAACGCGCTCTCCGCCCTGGCCTACGCGGGCTTCCTGACGGCCCACCAGCTCTGGCAGGTGGTGCTGGTGAGCTGGCTGGCCCAGGTCGGCGCGGTGGCCTACTGGACCAGCAGCACCGGGCTGGTGGTGCTGGCGGCGGGCGGCGGTCCGCGCACCCGCTGGTTCGCCCTGGTGCAGACGGTGCGCAACGCGGGCCTGGCGGTCGGCGCGGCACTGGGCGCGGCACTGGTCGGATTCGGCGCGCTGCGCCCGGTGGTGGCGCTGAACGCCGGCAGCTACCTGCTGGCGGCCGCGCTGCTGCTGCTGTGGCGCCCGGCCGCGGCGCCCGCGCCCGCGGCGGCGGAGCCGGCCACCGAGGCGGCGACCCCGGGCAGTTACCGCGCGGTGCTGCGGGACCGGCGCTACCTGCTGCTGGTCGCGATCAACCTGGCCAACGTGTTCGGCTCGCTGATCACCAGCCTGCTGCTGGCCGTCTACGTCAGCCTCGCGCTGCACCGCCCGGCCTGGCTGGCCGGCGCGCTGCTGATGATGAACGGCCTGCAGGTGGTGCTCACCCAGGGCCCGGTGGCGGCCCGGCTGGAGCGGCTGCGCCCCACCCGGGCGGTGGCGGCGGCCAGTCTCGTCAACGCGCTCGCCTTCGGCCTGTTCGCGCTGCTGGCCGCCGCGCCCGGGGTGGCCGTGGTGGCGGGGCTGTTCCTGGCGATGTTCCTCTACAACCTGGCCGAGACGATGCGCACCCCGTTCGCCGAGGAGCTCAGCGTCGACCTCGCCGACCCCCGGCTGCGCGGGCGCTACCTCGGCGTCTACCAGCTGTCCTGGAACGTCGGCCAGGCGGTGGCTCCCGGCCTGCTGACCCTGCTGCTCGGTCACGGCGCCGTGCTGCCCTGGCTCTTCCTGGCGGTCACCGCGCTGGCCCAGCCGCCCGCCCTGGCACTGCTCGCGCGGATGGGCAACACGGCTCACTGACAAGGCCGTTCGGCGCCGGCGAGGGAGCCCGTCCGGCCGTCCGACCGGTCTGCGCCGAGTGGTGGACGGCCTGCGGACGCCCAGTGCGAACTCACAGCTTCCACCCGTGGTTGTTGACGGTTATACATGGCAGACTGCCGTCCGTGACAGCGCCAGGGGAGGCAGCGCGATGAACGGCACGGGGCAGTCCGGCAGCGGGGTGACGGTCCGACGGCTGGTGCTCGGCTCGCAGCTGCGCCGGCTGCGCGAGGCGCAGGGGGTCAGCCGGGAGGACGCCGGCTACGAGATCCGGGCCTCCGAGTCGAAGATCGGCCGGATGGAACTGGGCCGGGTCAGCTTCAAGGAGCGGGACGTGGCCGACCTGCTCACCCTGTACGGGGTCGGCGACAGCAACCAGCGCGCCGAACTGCTCGGCATGGTCCGCACGGCCAACGAGGTGCCCTGGTGGCACGACTTCGCCGACGTGGTGCCCGCCTGGTTCCAGACCTACCTCGGCTTCGAGGAGGCGGCCGGCGCGATCTCCTCCTACGAGGTGCAGTTCGTCCCCGGCCTGCTGCAGACCGAGGCCTACGCCCGGGCGGTGGTCGAGCTGGGCTCGATCGCCGCCGGGCAGCGCGAGATCGAGCGCCGGGTCGAGGTGCGGATGCGCCGCCAGCGGCTGCTGGGCGGGGAGCACCCGCCGCACCTGCTCGCGGTGATCGACGAGGCGGCGCTGCGCCGCCCGTGCGGCGGGCCCGAGGTGATGCGCGGTCAGCTGGCCCGGCTGCTGGAGCTGACCGAGCGCCCGGGGATCGAGATCCACGTGATGCCGCTCGGCGTCGCCACCGCCGGCGCCGAGAGCGGCACCTTCTCGCTGCTCTCCTTCCGCGAGCCGGACCTGGCCGAGGTGGTGTACCTGGAGCAGTTCACCACCGCGCTCTACCTGGACCGCCCGCGCGAGGTGGAGGAGTACCGGGACACCCTGGAGCGGCTGCGGGTGGACAGCCTCACGGTCGAACGCAGCCGCGAGCTTCTCCGGACACTGCATCAGGAAGCATGACGCATCAGTAGGATGATCCCCAGTCAGCCCGGGGGAACACGTCGGCTGGATATCGCGCACACACGCGAAGGGGAGTCAGGTGTCCTACTTTTCGGAACTCGCCCTGCAGTACATCGACGGCCAGTGGCGCCCGGGCAGCGGCTCGTGGGACATCGTCGACATCAACCCGTTCAACGGGGAGAAGCTCGCCTCCATCACGGTGGCGACGGTCGCCGAGGTCGACGAGGCCTACCGGGCGGCCGCCCGCGCGCAGCGGGAGTGGGCGCAGACCAACCCGTACCAGCGCCGGCTGGTCTTCGAGCGGGCGCTGCGCCTGGTCGAGGAGCGCGAGCAGCAGATCACCGAGACGATCATCGCCGAGCTCGGCGGCACCTACCTCAAGGCCGGCTTCGAGCTCGCGCTGACCAAGGACATGCTGCGCGAGGCGATGCAGCTGGCGATCCGCCCCGAGGGCCGGATCCTGCCGTCGCCGGTGGACGGCAAGGAGAACCGGCTGTACCGGCTGCCGGTCGGCGTGGTCGGCGTGATCAGCCCGTTCAACTTCCCGCTCTTCCTGTCGATCAAGGGTGTCGCCCCGGCGCTGGCGCTGGGCAACGGCGTGGTGCTCAAGCCGCACCAGGACGCCCCGATCACCGGCGGCACGCTGATCGCCAAGATCCTCGAGGACGCCGGACTGCCGGCCGGTCTGCTCAACGTGCTGGTCACCGACATCGCGGAGATCGGCGACGCCTTCGTCGAGCACCCGGTGCCCAAGGTGATCGCCTTCACCGGCTCGGACAAGGTCGGCCGGCACGTGGCCACCGTGGCGGCCTCGCACTTCAAGCGCTCGGTGCTGGAACTGGGCGGCAACAGCGCGCTGATCGTGCTGGACGACGCCGACCTGGACTACGCGGTGGACGCGGCGGTGTTCAGCCGCTTCGCGCACCAGGGCCAGGTCTGCATGGCGGCCAACCGGGTGCTGGTGGACCGCTCGGTGCTCGCCGCGTTCACCGAGAAGTTCGTCGCCAAGATCCGGACGCTCAAGGTGGGCGACCCGGCCGACCCGGCCACCCAGATCGGCCCGCTGATCAACAGCACCCAGGCCGAGTCCATCACCGCCCAGGTCGACCAGGTGGTCGCCGACGGGGCGACGGTGCTGCTGCGCGGCAGCACCGTCGGGACGCTGATGGACCCGGTGGTGCTCACCGACGTGCCGGCCGGCCACCCGCTGCTGCACCGCGAGCTGTTCGGGCCGGTGGTCATGGTGGTCCCGTTCGACGGCGAGGACGAGGCGGTGGCGATCGCCAACGACACCCCGTTCGGGCTCAGCGGCGCCGTGCACAGCGGCTCGGTGGAGCGCGGCGTGCGGGTGGCGCAGCGGATCGAGAGCGGGATGATCCACGTGAACGACGGGACCATCGCGGACGAGCCGATCGTGCCGTTCGGCGGCGAGAAGAACTCGGGCGTGGGCCGGCTCAACGGCGAGGCCACCGTCGAGGCGTTCACCACGGTCAAGTGGATCTCGATCCAGCACGGGCGCAGCCGGTTCCCGTTCTGACCCGCCGAGCGGGGCGGCGTCCGAGCCGTAATGGCCCACCTGGCAGGTCGGCCATTACGGCTCGTCGTCTTCAGGGGTTGAATCGGACACCATCGGACATACCATCGCAGAAGGAGAGCGATGGGAGGCCGGAGATGACCAGACGAGCCACACCCAGCAGCAAGCTGCGCCGTGGCACCCAGGACCTGCTGGAGCGCCGCGGCATGATGACCAACAGTGGCGGCCAGCGCCCCGTCGGCCCGGTGCTGCACACCAGGACCGGCACTGGCGGCACGGCCGCCCACGGGTCCTACGCGGCCCTGGCCGGTGCCGACCCGTTCGCGCACGGTGGCCGCGGCGGCCCCGAGGAGCGGGCCCGCACCGGCGCCCTGCCGGCCCACGCCGAGCTCAAGGGCCACCGCCACCGCGGCGCCGAGCGCCACTCGGCCCACTGACCCGCCCACCCGCCGGCACGCGGACGGGCCCGCCCACCCCGGAGGGTGCGCG
>NZ_JBHYKG010000066.1:0-31738 GCF_042741245.1 Kitasatospora sp. NPDC058965 | reverse complement strand
CCCGCGCCCCGCTGTGGGGGGGGTGGGCCCCGCCCCCGGGGGCCGGCCCCCTGGCGTTGCGCCGGTCCGGCCGGGCGGTCTCCCGGTGTCCGGCTCGGGTCCGGCGCCCCGGCAGTGCGCCGGCCGACGGGGCGTCAGCGCAGCGCCGGGTGGTCGGCGACCACGGTGCACGAGCCCGGCGCGATCTCGGTGAAGCCGGCGTCGCGGACCAGTGGCAGCCGGCCGTCGGTGAGCGCCGCCCAGCGGGCCGGGTCCGCGGTGCGCACCGCGAGGGCGAAGCCGCCGGCGGCCCACTCCTTGCGCTGCGTCTCGTCCAGCTCCCACCAGGCCAGCTGGGCCGCGTGGCCGGTCTGCGCCATGGTCTTGCCGGCGCTCATCTCCAGCTCCGGGTTGAGCCAGAGCACCGGCAGCGCCGGATCGGTCACCGGCGCGGGCGGGACCGGGTCGTCCAGGTCGGTGCCGGAGACCTGCAGCTTGGCCAGCTCCTTGGGCCAGCCGTCCAGCGGGATCGGCGGGTAGACCCGCACCTCGGCCGCGGCCCCGGTGACCGTGATCCCGGGCAGCTCGGCGGCCTTGCGCCACTCGCCGCCGCGGGCCCGGCGCAGCACCTTGCGGATCCGGGCGTCCTCCCACTGGTGCACCGCCTCGGCCCACTCGCCCTCGCCGGTGGCGCGCGGGTCGGCGAGCAGGGTCAGCACCGCCCGCGCCGAGGTCTCCAACGCGTCGGTGCGGGCGGGCGGTTCGGCCTTCTCCAGGTGGAGCACCAGCGGCAGCACGTACTGCGGCCGCTGGTCGCGCTCGTTGGCGGTCGCCGACTGCGGCTCGGACGGGGCGTCGAAGGGGGCTGCTGAGGTCACCCGCCCAGGCTACCTGCGGTAGCCGCGGCCCGGTTCGCGCTCCTCCGCCTCCTCGTAGCCGAGGAACCACCCCTCGGGGTGGGTGGCGGCCAGCACGTGCTCCAGCCGGATCCCGGAGTCCTCCTCGTCGTCCTCCAGGCCCATGTCGTAGACGCCGAGCAGCTCGTCGGAGCAGCCCTCCCAGTCGTAGTCGTACAGGTCGGCGGGCAGCTCGCCCATCAGGTCGG
This sequence comes from Kitasatospora sp. NPDC058965, assembly GCF_042741245.1. NCBI lineage: Bacteria > Bacillati > Actinomycetota > Actinomycetes > Kitasatosporales > Streptomycetaceae > Kitasatospora > Kitasatospora sp. NPDC058965. Next base: position 30,654 of record NZ_JBHYKG010000066.1, on the reverse strand, counting down.
CCACCGCCTGCGGCTGACTGGTCAGCAGCTGGCGGGCGTCGGCCAGCGCGAACCGCAGCGCCAGCTCCTCCCCGGCGCAGCGCGGCAGCGGCCACTCGCCCAGGCCCAGGTCCTCGGCCAGGTCGTCGAAGGTGCGGGCCATGGTGCGCCGCCAGGAGCGGTGCATCGACCAGGTGATCTGCGGCAGCCGGGCGAAGACCGACCACTCGGCGTCCTCGCCGGGGAGCACCGGCTCGTCCGCGTGCTCCTCGATGTCGTCGTAGGCCGCGTCGGCGAGCGCCAGCAGCTGGGTGTGCAGCAGGCAGGCGGTGCGCGGGGTCAGCGTCCAGTCCCCCGCCTCGCCGTCCTCGCCGTCCAGCGGGAAGAGCTCGGCGAAGTCCGGGGCGAAGTCGTCGGTGGTGCTCAGCTCCAGGGTGCCGCCGAGCGCCTCGATGCCCGGCAGCGCGCCGATCAGCCGGTCCGGGTGGAGCAGCGCGCCGAGCGCGGCGTGCGGGTCCTCTGACACCTCGCGCAGCAGCTCCGTGCGCTGGGCCACCGGGTCGGCCCCGGAGAAGTCCAGTTCCTCCACCGCGGCCACGGCAGCGGCCCGCAGCGCCGGCCAGTCGGTCACCCGGATCCCGAGCACCACCGTGGCCTCGATCTCCAGTGCGCCCGGATGGTCCGTGGCTCCCGACCCCTGCGAATGATCACTACGCTCACCCATGGCCTAACGGTACGGCTTTTCGCGGCGGTGCTCACCGCCCAGGTCGGGGTTTTCGAGTGGCGCTGCCGCGGTCGCGGCCCCGCCGGCCGCAGGATGGCCCCATGAGCAACCTCGACGACTACGGCGGCGGGCCCGGACCGGGCGCGGACGTGCTGGTGGTGACCACCAATGACGTGCCGGGACACCGGGTGGACCGGGTGATCGGGGAGGTCTTCGGACTCACCGTGCGCAGCCGCCACCTGGGGACCCAGATCGGCGCCTCGTTCAAGTCCATGCTGGGCGGCGAGCTGAAGGGCCTGACCAAGACCCTGGTGGAGAGCCGCAACCAGGCGATGGAGCGGCTGGTCGAGCAGACCCGGGCGCGCGGCGGCAACGCGGTGCTGATGATGCGCTTCGACGTGACGGAGGCCGCCGACCTGGGCACCGAGATCTGCGCCTACGGCACCGCGGTGGTGATCGCTCCGCAGGCGGGATGATCCGGCGCGGCCGTGATGTTTCATGGTCGTGACCGTTGAAACTGCAACAGATGTCGTCGTGATCGGCGCGGGCCAGGCGGGCCTGTCGGCCGCGTACCACCTGCGCCGGCGCGGCTTCGCGCCGTTCACCGGTTTCGTGGTGCTCGACGCCGGCAGCGCGCCCGGCGGCGCCTGGGCGCACCGCTCCCCCTCGCTGCGGATGGCGACGGTGCACGGGTTCCACGACCTGCCCGACGTCGAGCTGCCGCCGCCGGACCCCGCCGCCCCGGCCCGCGAGGTGGTGCCCGGCTACTTCGCCGCCTACGAGGCCCGGCACGCGCTGCCGGTGCTGCGCCCGGTCAAGGTGCTGGCGGTGCGCGAGGCGGGCGACCCGGAGCACCGGCTGCGGGTGGAGACCACGGCCGGCAGCTGGCTCACCAAGGCGCTGGTCAACGCCACCGGCACCTGGACCCGCCCGTTCCTGCCGCACTACCCCGGCCACTTCGCCGGGCGCCAGCTGCACTACGCGGACTACCGCGGACCGGCGTCCTTCGCCGGGCAGAAGGTGGTGGTGGTCGGCGGCGGCGCCTCGGCGGTCCAGGTGCTCTCCGAGCTGGCCGAGGTGGCCGAGACGGTCTGGGTCACCCGGCGCGAACCGGTGATCCGCACCGAGCCGTTCACCCCCGAGGCCGGGCGGGCCGCCGTCGCCATGGTCGAGCAGCGGGTGGCCATGGGGCTGCCGGTCCGCTCGGTGGTGAGCGTGACCGGGCTCGGCCCCTCGGTGGCGCTGCGCCGTGCCCAGCAGCTCGACGCGCTGCACCGGCGGCCGATGTTCGACCGGCTCACCGAGCACGGGGTGGCCTGGGGCGGGCACGAGGAGGCGGTGGACGCGATCGTCTGGGCCACCGGCTTCCGCGCCGAGGTGGGCCACCTGGCACCGCTCGGGCTGCGCGAGCCCGGCGGCGGGATCCGGCTGGACGGCACCCGGGCCGCCACCGACCCGCGGGTCCACCTGGTCGGCTACGGCCCCTCGGCCAGCACCGTCGGCGCCAACCGGGCGGGCCGGGCGGCGGTCAACGGGATCGTCGAACTGCTCGGCCGGCCCGCGCCGGCGGCCGTCGGCGCGCCGGTCGCCTAGTCGACCGGGCGACCGGGCGACCAGGCGACCGGGCGACCGGGCGACTAGGCGTCGAAGTCCACCGTCACCCGGTCGGTCACCGGCCGGGCCTGACAGGTCAGCACGTAACCCGCCGCCAGCTCCTTCTCCTCCAGGGCGAAGTTGCGCCGCATCTCCACCTCGCCGTCGGTGACCCGGGCCCGGCAGGTGCCGCAGACCCCGCCCTTGCAGGCGAACGGCAGGTCGGGGCGGGAGAGCTGGGCGCCGTCCAGCACGCTGCGCCCGCGCGGCAGCCGCAGCGTGCTGCGCCGCCCGTCCAGCACCAGGGTCACCTCGCTGGTGTCGCCCTCGTCCGCGGCCGGCTCCGCCGCCCGCTCGGCCACCGGCTCGTCCTCGGCGTGGAACAGCTCCTGGTGCACCCGGTCCGGCGCCACCCCGAGCTCGGCCAGCAGCTCGCGCGCGCCGGTCACCATCCCGAACGGTCCGCACAGCCACCAGTGCCCGACCCCGCCGGCCTCGCCGACCAGCGCGCCCAGCAGCGCCCGCACCCGCTCGGTGTCCAGCCGCCCGCTCAGCAGCTCCGCGTCCCGCACCTCCCGGGACAGCACGTGGACCAGCTCGAACCGGTCCAGGTAGCGGTCCTTCAGGTCGGCCAGCTCGTCGGCGAACATCACCGTGTCGCTGCGCCGGTTCCCGTACAGCAGCGTGACCGTCGCGCGGGGGTGGGCCGCCAGCACGGTGGCCGCGATCGAGACCATCGGGGTGATGCCGGAGCCGGCCGCGATCAGCACGTGGTGCGCCGGCACCGTCAGGTCGGCGGTGAACAGCCCGCTCGGCGGCAGCACCTCCACCCGGTCGCCCACGGCCGCCCGGCGCACCAACTGCCCGGAGAAGAGCCCGCCGGGCACCTCGCGCACCGCGATCCGCAGCGGACCGCCCACCGGCGAGCAGATCGAGTAGGACCGGCGCTCGTCCGCCCCGTCGACCAGCTGGCGCAGCGTCAGCGTCTGCCCGGCGCGGAAGGCGAACTCCTCGGCCAGCGGTTCGGGCACCTCGAAGGTGACCGCCACCGCGTCCTCGCAGAGCCGGTCCAGCGCGGCGATCCGCAGGGGGTGGAACTGCGCGCGGCGGACGGCCATCAGATCTCCTTCATGCGTTCGAACGGCTCCCGGCAGTCCCGGCAGCGCCACAGCGCCTTGCAGGCGGTGGAGCCGAACCGGGACAGCTCCTCGGTCTCGGCCGAGCCGCACTGCGGACAGTGCACCACCCGCCGGGTCGGCCCCAGCTGCAGCAGCCCGGCGGCGGCCGGACCGGGCGGCGCGATCCCGGCGGCGGCCAGCTTGGCCCGCCCCTCGGGCGAGATCGCGTCCGTGCTCCACGGCGGATCGAGCCGCAGCCGCACGGCGACCTCGGTGAAGCCCGCCCGGCGCAGCCGCAGCTCCACGTCGGCGGCCATCTCGGCCACCGCGGGGCAGCCGGAGTAGGTCGGGGTGAGCCAGACCGTGACGGCCGCGCCCTCCTGCTCCACCCCGGCCAGCACGCCGAGCTCGGCCAGCGTGAGCATCGGCAGCTCGGGGTCCGGCACGGCGCCGGCGATCTGCGACGCGTGCCGGGCGGCGGCCAGCGTGCTCACCACGTCGCCCCCGGGTGCTCCCGGGCCACCACCTGCAGCTCGGCCAGCAGGCGGCCCAGCGCCTCGGTGTGCACGCCCTCGCGCCCGGCCCGGCCGCCGACCCGGGCCAGCGGCCGGGCGGCGGGCACGGCCAGCGTGGCCCGCCCGATCGCGTCGGCCAGCTCGGCCAGCACCGGCTCGCGCAGCTCGGCCGGGTCCAGACCCAGCCGCCGCTCCGCCTCGTGCGCGGTGAACAGCTCGTCGACCAGCGGCCAGACCGCGTCCAGCCCGGCCTGCATCCGCTCGTGCGAGTACGCGGTGCCGTCGCCCAGGCGCAGCAGCCAGGCGGTGGCGTACTCCTGGTGGTAGGCGAGCTCCTTGACCCCGCGGGCGGCCACCGCGCGCAGCACCGGGTCCGGGCCGGCCGCGGCCAGGCGCTGGTAGAGCGCGCGGCGGGCGGTGGCGAAGACCAGCAGGCGGGCGACCGAGAACGCGAAGTCGCCGTTCTCCGCCTCCACCAGGCGCACGTTGTGGAACTCGTGCTCGGCCCGCCAGTAGGCGAAGTCGTCCTCGGTGCGCCCGCTGCCGTCCACCTGGCCGGCCCGGGTGAGCAGCAGCCGGGCCTGGCCGAGCAGGTCGAGGCCGAGGTTGGCCAGCGCCACCTCCTCCTCCAGCTCCGGCGCGCGGGTGGTCCACTCGATCAGCCGCTGGGCCAGCACCAGGGCGTCGTCGCCGAGCAGCCGGCAGTAGAGCGAGAGGTCGCCGCCGTCGACCCCCGGCTCGAGCGCGGTCTCCACGCCCAGCAGCGGGTCGGCGAAGCCGGTGCCGTAGGCCCAGCGGGCCTCGGCCTCGTGGTCGCCCTCGGCCAGGGTCAGGTAGACGTGATCGTCCGTCATGGTGCTCCCCGTCAGATGTGCGGGACATCCTCGGGGATGTCGTAGAAGGTCGGGTGGCGGTAGACCTTGTCCCCGCTGGGCTCGAAGAACGGGTCGCGCTCGTCGGGGGCGGAGGCGGTGATCGCCGCGGACGGGACCACCCAGAGGCTGACCCCCTCGTTGCGCCGGGTGTACAGGTCCCGGGCGGCGAGCAGCGCCATCCTGTCGTCGGCCGCGTGCAGCGAACCGACGTGCACGTGGTTGAGGCCGCGCCGGGGGCGGACGAAGACCTCGTAGAGCGGCCAGGACTGGTCAGCCATGTCGTTCCTTCTCCTTGCGCGCGTAAGCGGCGGCGGCCTCGCGGACCCAGGCGCCGTCCTCGTGGGCGGCCCGGCGGACCTCGATCCGCTGGGCGTTGCAGGGTCCGTCGCCCTTGATCACCCGCATCAGCTCGGCCCAGTCGGGCTCGCCGAAGTCCCAGCCGCCGCGCTCCTCGTTCCACCGCAGCTCGGGGTCGGGGAGGGTCACCCCGAGGTGCTCGGCCTGCGGCACGGTCATGTCGACGAACCGCTGCCGCAGCTCGTCGTTGGTGTGCCGCTTGATCCGCCAGGCCATCGACTGGGCGGTGTTGGGCGAGTCGCCGTCCGGCGGGCCGAACATCATCAGCGACGGCCACCACCAGCGGTCCACCGCGTCCTGCACCATCGCGCGCTGCGCCTCGGTGCCGCGCATCAGCGTCATCAGCAGCTCGAAGCCCTGGCGCTGGTGGAAGGACTCCTCCTTGCAGACCCGCACCATGGCGCGGGCGTACGGACCGTAGCTGCAGCGGCAGAGCGGGACCTGGTTGCAGATCGCCGCGCCGTCCACCAGCCAGCCGATCACGCCCACGTCGGCGAAGTTCAGCGTCGGGTAGTTGAAGATCGAGGAGTACTTCTGCCGGCCGCTGATCAGCTTCTCGGTCAGCTCCGCCCGGTCCACCCCGAGGGTCTCCGCGGCGGCGTACAGGTACAGGCCGTGGCCGGCCTCGTCCTGCGCCTTCGCCAGCAGGATCGCCTTGCGGCGCAGCGAGGGGGCCCGGGTGAGCCAGTTCCCCTCCGGCTGCATGCCGATGATCTCGGAGTGCGCGTGCTGGGCGATCTGGCGCACCAGGGTGGCCCGGTAGGCGTCCGGCATCCAGTCGCGCGGCTCGATCCGCTGCTCGGCGGCGATCACCGCCTCGAACCGCTCGACGAGCTCGGGCGCCTGCTCGGGCTCCGCCGTCTGCACTGGGACCATCACCACTCCTCCCGACTGACCGTTCGGTCGGTTCCATTGTGTGGCCAACGGTGCACCGATGACAAGGAGCCACCGGAACGGAACCGGGCGGGCCCCCGTTCGGGGGCCCGCCCGGCGGTCCGGCGTGCGCTCAGATGGTGCGCAGCGCCTCCGGCCCGCCGCCGACGGGGGTCCCCCCGGCCGGAGGCTGGGGGCGGGTGCGCAGCCGCGGCAGCGGCACCGCCAGCAGCGCCGCGAGCAGTGCCAGCCGGGGCGCCAGCTGGTCCGTCCTGATCCGCTCGTCCCGGGCGTGCGCGCCCGCGCCGACCGCGCCGAGCCCGTCCAGCGTGGGCAGCCCGCGGGCACCGGCCAGGTTGGTGTCGCCGGCCCCGCCGGCCGGCGAGCCGTCCAGCTGCTGGCCCAGCGTGGCCGCCAGCGCGCGCAGGTGGCGCAGCAGCAGGTTGTGCCCGGAGCGCTCCACCCAGGCCGGCCGGCTGGACAGCACCTCGGTGCGCACCAGCGCGCCCGGGCGCAGCGCGGTCAGGTGGGCCAGCGTGTCCAGCGTGCTCGCCTCCGCCTCCGGGGTGGCGAACCGCAGCCCCAGTTCCGCCTCCGCCTGTCCGGCCACCACGTTCGCCCGGGTCCCCCCACGGATCCGGCCGGTGTTCAGTTCGGTGCCCGGCTGGTGGCCCAGCTCCTCGCGGACCGCGACCAGCTGGTCGACCAGCTCGTCCACCGCCGAGGTGCCGTCCTCGGGGTGGCTGCCCGCGTGCGCCTCATGGCCGGTGACCAGCAGCCGCACCCGGGTGGAGCCCCGGCGCGCGGTCTTCAGGCTGCCGTCCTCGTGCGGCGGTTCCAGGCCCAGGACGGCGGCGGCGCCGGGGAGCTGGCGCTCCACCACGCGGCGGCCGTCCGGGCTGCCGACCTCCTCGTCGGCGGTCACCACCACCCGCACCGTGCGGTGCGGACGCAGACCGAGGTCGCCGAGGAGGGCGAAGGCGCCTTCGAGGAGGGCCAGTCCGGCCTTCATGTCGAGCACGCCGGGGCCGCTGAGCACGTCGTCGTGCTCGGTGACCGGCCAGTCGGCCAGGGTGCCGGCCGGCCAGACGGTGTCGTGGTGGCCGACGAAGAGCAGGTGCGGGAGGCTCTCGTCCTGGCCGGGCCACTGCAGCAGGAGGTGGTCGCCGGCCGCGCCCGGCACCCGGCGGGCGTCCGCGCCGGTGGCCCGGTAACCGGCCATCAGCTCCTCGCCCAGCTGGTTCAGCCGCACGGCGTCGCCGCTGGGCGACTCGATCCCGGCCAGTTCGGTGATCCGGCGGCGCACCGAGGCGGTCAGGGTGCGGGCCCGGGAGTTCAGCGTGCCCGGCAGCGTCAGCAGGGAGTCGACGGCCGGGGAGGCGACTGGCGCGGGGTCGGCGGGGGCGGACGGGGCGGTGTCGGTGGTCGGGGCCGGCGGCGTGGCCTGCGGGCTCACTGGGCACCTCCGCGGCAACTGTCCGTACTCAGCGCACCGCGGGCCGACGGGCGGCCGCCACGGGCGCGCGCGGCGGGTGGCCGGTGGCTCTGTGGTGCGATGGAACGGCTGGTCGACATACGTCCTCCTCGCTCGGTCCGAAGGTCCCGGAGCGCCCGGGACCCCGGTGGGTCTGCGGCCTCCGGGTGGCGGCACCGGGTGTCACCGTGGCACGGGAAGCCGAAGTGAGCCTAGAAGAACGCTTCGGTCCCAGGCGAGTGGCCCCGGCACCGCCCGACCGGAATCCGGCATGTCCTGCCCGGAACCCGGCCGTCCGGCCGGCGGATCGCGCCCACACCTCCACGATGGACCCCTGACGCGGCTTCGGCCCGGTGAACGGGCCGCGGCGCTCCGATCCACGCCGGATGGGTGATGCCCCGGTCGGCCGCCGGTACCAACCGGTCGGCTCACGGGCCGTCAGTCCGGCTACGGGGGATCATGGGTGAGTGCCCGTCGACCGGACGGGACCTGACGAGGGATGGGTCGTGGGGATGACTGTGATCGTGCGTGACAATCCGTCCGCGAGCCGGTTCGAGGCCGAGGTGGACGGGAAGCCGGCCGGGTTCGCCGAGTACCTGCGCAGCGAGGGGCTGGTGGTCTACCCGCACACCGTGGTCGACCCGGCCTTCGAGGGGCGGGGCGTGGGCAGCGCGCTGGCCCTGTTCGCGCTGGACGACGCCCGGGAGCGCGCGGTGGCGGTGCTGGCCACCTGCCCGTTCATCGCCGGCTGGATGCAGCGCCACCCGGAGTACCAGGACCTGGCGTACCAGAACCGGAGCCGGGTCAGTGACTGAGCGCGGCCCCAGGACGTACCGGGCCGAGGGCGTCGAGGTCACCTTCGACGCCGCGCTGTGCCGGCACGCGGCGCGCTGCGTGGGCGGGCTGCCCGAGGTCTTCGACACCGGGCGCCGGCCCTGGATCGAACCGGGGGCGGCCGAGCCGGACCGGGTCGCCGAGGTGGTCCGGCGCTGCCCGACCGGGGCGCTCACGTACCTGCTGCGCGGAGCGCCGGAGGAGCCGCAGCGGCCCACCACCGTCGCCCGCACCGAGGACGGGCGGCTGCTGCTTCGCGGTGACCTCGCGCTGCCCGGACCGGACGGTGCCGAGCGGCGGGCCACCCGCGCGATGCTGTGCGGCTGCGGGCACAGCGCCGGGCAGCCGTACTGCGACCGCAGCGGGGCGTGCGGCCGGGCGTAGCCGCGAACGGGTGCGGGGGCCGGCCCGCGGTGCCGGCCGGCCCCCGCCCCGGCGGGTCAGCCGATCTTGTTCAGGCGCCACTCCTGGTTGCTTCCGCCGGTGGACGGCCACTGGATCGCGTGCGCGCCCTGGGTCAGCGAGGCGCCCTCCACGTCGACCGGGTCCCCGTCGGAGCGGGACTCGATGGTGTAGGTCCCGTTGTTCGACGGCGCGAGCAGCCACTGCTGGTTGGTGCCGCCGTTCGGCGTCCACAGGTCCAGCTGGGTGTCCGGCATGGTGGTCCCGCCCGGCACGTCCAGCGCCTTGCCGCTGGCCACCCCGGTGATCGTGTAGTAGCCGTTGCCCAGCCCGGTCAGCCGCCACTGCTGGTTGGCGCCGCCGTTGCCGGGCCACTGGATGATCGGGGTGCCGTCGGCGGTGCCCTGGTTGGCGGCGTCCAGCAGCTGTCCGCTGTTGGCGTTGGCCAGCTGGTACACGCCGTCCAGCGCGGTGCCGGACCCCGGGGTGACGGTCAGGTTGCTGAACTGGGCCGGGTAGTAGCCGCCGGTGCCCAGGGCGACCTGACCGCCGCCGTAGCTGCTGTCGGTGACGGTGGTCAGGGTCTTCCCGTCCAGCTGCGCGGTCAGCGTGCTGCCCTGGAAGCCGAGCGCCAGGTGGTGCCAGGTGTTCAGGCCGAGGGCCGGCACGGTGCCGGAGGCGAGCGTGGTGAAGGCCCAGCCGGTGTCGCTCTTCAGCAGCGTCCAGGCCCCGTTGTCGCCGACCCGCAGGTTGTAGGCGTCGAGCCCGTTGTTGTTCTTGGCCTGGGTGCCGACCCGGCCGAGCAGCTCCGCGGTGCCGGACTGCTCGAGCAGCGCGTCCACGCCGACGGTGTAGTTGCTCCAGCTCAGGTCGCCCATGGTGGTGTAGGGCTGGTCGGCGGACTCGCCGGTCCACCGCACCGGGGTGGTCGGGGCCTGCTGGCGCAGGCAGTTCCCGGACCGGCCGCCGGCGCACGGGGCGGTCTGGAAGGCCCCGTTCATCGCGCTGAAGTAGCGGGCCTCCTGGCCGGTGCCGGTGCCCGCCAGGCTGTCGCTGTACGGCAGCGCCAGCGGGCTGCGCTGCGCGCCGGCGGCGGTGCCGGCGCCCTGGCCGGTGGTGGTGGTGACGGTGTAGATCCGGCCCGGCTGCAGGGTCAGCTGGTAGCTGCCGCCGCTCGCGGTCAGGTCCGCGCCCGCCACCAGGTGGGCGGTGGCCGCCGCGCCGGAGAGGTCGGTGGACCACACGTGCAGCGCGCCGCCGGGCAGGCCGCCGGCCGTGCGCAGCGTGACGGTCTGCGCGGCGGTCGCGTCCATCGTCTCGAAGACCGTGCTCCACGCGGTGCGGCCGGGGTTGGCGTAGCTGACGTAGCTGCCGTTGGCCCGGTTGCCGCCCAGGTAGCCCGAGGCGGTGTCCAGGTACTGCCAGCCGGGGGCGGTGAACTGGGTGGTCTGGGCGGTGGCCCAGGCGCTCCGGCTGACCGAGTAGTTGCCGGACCAGGGCTGGTTCGCCGTCACCAGGCCCATGGTGTTGAAGCCGAGGTTGGGGTAGAGCGCGGCGACCACCGGCCAGTTGATGAAGGCGGTCATCTTGGCGTCCAGGTAGCCGCGGTTGATCGCCCGGGCCATCGGGGCGGCGCCGCTCTCCGCGTCCTCGGAGCCGTTCTCGCTGGCCCACAGCTGCTTGCCGGTGGCCTGGGCGTCGGCGGTGCTGGAGCAGCTGGTCATCGCCGACATGTAGCCGCACGGGTAGTGCGTGCCGACGATGTCGACCGCGTTGTTCAACGCGGAGTCGGAGCGCATCGAGGTGGCGATCGACCAGTTGTCGTCGGCGCCGACCACCTTGGTGCTGCCGTAGCCCTTCGCGGCCAGCGTGCTGTGCAGGTTCTCGTACCAGGAGGCGTTGTAGCCGCGCTCGTTCCAGCCGCCGAGGTAGTCGATGGAGAGGCCGTGCTGCTGGGCGCAGCCCATCCAGTCCATCAGGTAGCCGACCGTGTCCTGGGACCAGAAGTTGCCGCCGCTGCCGGTGTTGCCGACCCAGCCGGGGGCGCCCCAGGCAAGGCCGTACAGCTTGATCGCGGGGTTGCGGGCCCTGGCCTGCTCGGCCAGCCAGAACTCGTAGCCGGAGTTGCAGTCGACGGTGCCGCGGGTGTGCTCGATGCTCGCCTCGGCGCCGTCGGTGGAGTTGGTGTCCCCGCCGATCTCGATCTTCAGGATCTGCAGGGCGGCGCCGTACCCGGGCTTGAACAGGTAGTCCAGGATCTGGCTGCGTTGCGGCTCGGGGTAGTCGAGGAGCAGCCGGGAGTTGCCGCCGCCGCCGCTGATCGCGCCGACACCGTCGAAGGTGCGGCCGGGCGAGGTGCCGTCGACGGTGATGGCGGTGGTGGTGGCGCCGGCGGCAGTGGCAGCGGTCGGCGCGGTGGTGGCGGCGACCGCTTGGGTGGGGGCGGTGACCAGGGCCACCGGTAGGGCCAGGAGGGAGAGGAAGGCGCGAAGGGGGGTTCGCATAAGGGGGAGATCCTCCGTGGTGGTTGGTTGTGATCGATTCAGGGCGGAAAAACCAACGGAACCGATCAGAAGCAGACCGTAGGGAGGGGGTAGCGAAGCGTCAAGGGGGCGCGCACGGACGGAAGTCGGAGGGGAGATGGAGGGTTCGCGGGCACTTCGCGGACGACTCGCGGACGGCACGGCAGGTATCGGCTGACAGATATTGAAATCTGTCAGCCGTCATGCCATAGTTGCCAGTGCAGAGGGCTGCCCGGCCCGTCGCCGCACCAGCCCGCGACGCCCCGCCGCACGCCCGCCACCAGGCACGAACCCACCCGGGAGCACCCGATGAGCACCTTCCCCACCCGCCGCCTCGGCGCCACCGGCCCCACCACCTCCGCCCTGGGCCTCGGCGCGATGGGCATGTCCGACCTCTACGGCCCGGCCGACGAGGCCGAGAGCATCGCGACGATCCACGCCGCGCTCGACGCCGGCGTGACGCTGATCGACACCGGCGACTTCTACGGCATGGGCCACAACGAGCTGCTGATCCACGAGGCACTGCGTGGCGTCGACCGCGGGTCGGTCCAGATCAGCGTGAAGTTCGGCGCCCAGCGCGGTCCGGACGGCGCCTGGCTCGGCTCCGACACCTCCCCCGCCGCCACCAAGACGGCGCTCGCCTACACGCTGCGCCGCCTGCGCACCGACTACGTCGACGTCTACCGCCCGGCCCGGCTGGACCCGAAGGTGCCGATCGAGGAGACCGTCGGCGCCATCGCCGAGCTGGTGAAGGCCGGCTACGTGCGGCACATCGGCCTCTCCGAGGTCGGTGCCGACACGCTGCGCCGGGCCGCCGCCGTGCACCCGATCAGCGACCTGCAGATCGAGTACTCGCTGATCTCCCGCTCGCTGGAGGCCGAGGTGCTGCCCACCGCCCGCGAGCTGGGCATCGGCATCACCGCCTACGGCGTGCTCTCCCGCGGCCTGCTCAGCGGCCACTGGGCCGCCGACCGCGAGCTGGCCGGCACCGACTTCCGCGGCCACAGCCCGCGCTTCCAGGGCGAGAACCTGACCCACAACCTGGCCCTGGTGGAGGCGCTGCGGACGATCGCCCGGTCCAAGGACGCCACCGTCGCCCAGGTCGCGATCGCCTGGGTGGCCGCCCGCGGCGAGGACGTCGTCCCGCTGGTCGGCGCCCGCCGCCGGGAGCGGCTGGCCGAGGCGCTCGGCGCCCTGCGGGTCCGGCTCACCCCCGAGGACCTGGCCGCCGTCGAGTCGGCGGTACCGGCCGGTGCCGCCAGGGGCGACCGGTACGCTGCCGCACAGATGGCCTTTCTGGACAGCGAGCGCTGACCGGGCCGGACCCGCAGGCCCCCGAGTAAGGACAGCCACCCCGTGACCGCCGACAGCACCCTCACCCCCGAGCAGATCCTGAGCGCGGCGGAGGACGTGCTTCGGCGGTTCGGCCCGTCCAAGGCCACGGTGGTGGACGTCGCCCGCGCCCTCGGTGTGAGCCACGGCAGCGTCTACCGCCACTTCCGCAGCAAGGCCGCGCTGCGCGAGGCGGTCACCGCCCGCTGGCTGGACCAGGCCCACCACAGCCTGCACACCATCACCGTCGAGACCGGTCCGGCCGGCGAGCGCCTGCACCGCTGGCTGGCGACCCTGTTCGCGGCCAAGCGGAAGAAGGCCCTGGACGACCCCGAGCTGTTCGCCACCTACCTGGTGCTGGTCGCCGAGAACAGCCACACGGTCGAGGCCCACCTCTACACGTTGACCGCCCAGATCGCGCACATCGTCCAGGACGGCATCCACCAGGGCGAGTTCACCGCGCGCCACACGGCAACCACCGCCCGGGCCGTCTTCCAGGCCACCGCCCACTTCCACGACCCGGTGCACGCCGCCGAGTGGGCGGACACCCGCCAGTCCGACGCGGACTTCGCCGCACTGTGGGCCCTGGTGTACGCGGGGCTGACCGGCAGGCGGGGCGGACCGGCCGGATCCGGCGCGAACTGACCCGGCGCCGGCTGTCGCCGGGTCACCCGACGCTCCTTCAACACAGCCACTGATCAGCCAAGTTGAGGATATAGGCCCGGCAAAGCTTCGGTCGCCAATCTTGCCGCCCCAGGTAAGGCGCCACTAACGTCGGCCCCGCATCGACCCGCCATCGGGCGGCGATGTGGGGCCGCTGGCATGTCATGCCCGTGACAGCCAGACGCCGCCCCGCACCACGCGCTCCCCACGCAATGCGCACCCCCCCGCACCACTTTCCCCGGTCCGCGGCCACCAGCCGCCGACCGTTCGCACGTGCCGAGATCCACCAGCACCGGGCCCGCCCCGCCCCACGCCCGTACCCGGGCCCGGACGGCGTGCCCCGACCCCCACGGAGGGTTCTCCTTGCGCACCAACACCCCAGCCGGGCACGGCAGGATGCGCGCCCTGACCGCCCTGCTCCCCGCCGCCGGCCTCACCGTGCTCGGCCTGCTCGCGCCCACCGCCCACGCCGCCAACGCCCCGCAGGCCGCCGGCGACCGGGTGGGCGTCGAGCACTCCTGCGCCGCACCGGCCCACGTCGGTCAGATGTCCTGCCTGGCGCTGAAGCGCACCGACGTGGTGCAGCCGCACGCGTTCGCGCTGAACGCCGTCTCGCCCGACGCCACCCCCTCCGGGTTCGGCCCGAGCGACCTGCAGAGCGCCTACAAGCTGCCCAGCAACGGCGGCGCCGGCCAGACCGTGGCCATCGTCGACGCGCAGGACGACCCGAACGCCGAGTCGGACCTGGCCACCTACCGCTCGCAGTACGGCCTGCCGGCCTGCACCACCGCGAACGGCTGCTTCAAGAAGATCGACCAGAACGGCGGCACCAGCTACCCGACCGCCGACACCGGCTGGGCGGGCGAGATCTCGCTCGACCTCGACATGGTCTCCGCGGTCGCCCCCAACGCCCACATCCTGCTGGTCGAGGCCACCTCGGCGAACATGGGCGACCTCGGCGCCTCGGTCAACCAGGCCGTCGCGCAGGGCGCCAAGTACGTCTCCAACAGCTACGGCGGCTCCGAGGACTCGACCGACACCAGCTCGGACAGCCAGTACTTCAACCACCCGGGCGTGGCGATCACCGTCTCGGCCGGCGACTCCGCCTACGGCGCCGAGTACCCGGCCGCCTCGAAGTACGTCACCTCGGTCGGCGGCACCGCGCTCAAGCGCGACTCCAGCGCCCGCGGGTGGAGCGAGTCGGTGTGGTCGACCAGCTCCACCGAGGGCACCGGCTCCGGTTGCTCGGCCTACGACGCCAAGCCGACCTGGCAGACCGACACCGGCTGCAGCAACCGCACCATCTCCGACGTCTCCGCGGTCGCCGACCCGGCCACCGGTGTCGCGGTCTACCAGACCTACGGCGGCTCCGGCTGGGCGGTCTACGGCGGCACCTCGGCCTCCTCGCCGATCATCGCCTCGGTCTACGCCGACGCCGGCACCCCGGGCAGCTCCGACTACCCGGCCAAGTACCCCTACGCGCACACCACCGCGCTGAACGACGTGACCAGCGGCAACAACGGCAGCTGCTCCCCGTCCTACCTGTGCACCGCGGGCACCGGCTACGACGGCCCGACCGGCCTGGGCACCCCCAACGGCCTGGCGGCGTTCACCGCCGGCACCAGCACCGGCAACACCGTCACGGTGACCAACCCGGGCAACCAGTCCACCAGCACCGGCGCCACGGCCGGCCTGCAGATCAGCGCCAGTGACTCGGCCTCCGGCCAGACCCTGACCTACTCGGCCACCGGCCTGCCCACCGGCCTGTCGATCAACGCCGCCAGCGGCCTGATCTCCGGCACCGCGAGCACCGCGGGCAGCTACACCGTGACCGTCACGGCCAAGGACGGCACCGGCGCCACCGGCTCGACCACCTTCTCCTGGACGGTGGGCGGCGGCACCGGCTGCACCGCCAAGCAGCTGCTCGGCAACCCCGGCTTCGAGACCGGCACCGCCTCCCCCTGGACCGCCAGCAGCGGCGTCGTCGACAACTCCAGCTCCGAGGCCGCCCACTCCGGCTCCTGGAAGGCCTGGCTCGACGGCTACGGCTCCACCCACACCGACACCCTCTCCCAGACCGTCACCGTCCCCACCGGCTGCAAGGCCACCCTCACCTTCTGGCTCCACATCGACACCGCCGAGACCGGCACCACCGCCTACGACAAGCTGACCGTGGCGGCCAACTCGACCACCCTGGCCACCTACTCCAACGTCAACGCCGCCACCGGCTACGTGCAGAAGAGCTTCGACCTCTCCTCCTACGCCGGCAAGTCCGTCACCCTGAAGTTCACCGGCACCGAGGACTCCTCGCTGCAGACCAGCTTCGTGATCGACGACACCGCGCTGAACGCCTCCTGACGCACCACCAGTGACCGCCGGCCCGGGGGCTCAGCCCCCGGGCCGGCGCCGTACTGCGGTCCGGGCGCCCCGGCTGCGGCCCCGGATTCACCCGGCGCAGTGCGAGCGCAGTCCGGAGAGGTCCGCGAAGACCTTCCGCTGGTCGGCGGCGAGCAGGTCGGGCGTCACCTGGTACAGGTGCAGCTTGTTCGGGGTGAGGGCCCGGCAGACGTCCTTCTCGTACTGGTCGGTGTCGCTCCCGGCGGTGCCGACCCGGCTGTCGAACGGGAAGAACGCCACGCGCTCCCCGGTCCGCAGGGACTCCCGGAGGGTGGAGAGCTCCGTGTCGAGGTCCTCGTACTTCTGCGCGGACAGGTCGGCGGAGATGCGCGGCTCGCGCGCGACCGCGTCGCCGACCCTGCCGCAGGCGGGATCCGGGCCGAGGTGCCGGTAGACCCCGTACCCCACCAGCCCGAGGAGGAGGACCAGCCCGGTCCCCACGGTGAGCAGCGCCCGCCGGCGCGCGGCGGCGGTCCGCCGCCCGGGCGGTGCGGCGGCGGGCCCCTGCTGCCGCCCCGGTATGCCGTTCACCTGCTGGTACGCCATGGCCCCATCCCCGTGTCACGTCGAAATGTCGGCCAGCCGATCACGGTCGGTGAGCGCACGTCAAGCCGGTGCGCCGATCGCCGGGCCGCCGGCGGCGGCCCTCGGGGCGCCCCCTCACGCTCGCAGCATATTTCCATAATTAATGCCAAGGGCTATCGTGAAGCCATGCCCGAGCACCCCTGTCGCAGGTTCCACGACCGCGTCGCGCTGATCACCGGCGGCGCCGGCGGCATCGGTGCCGCGACGGCCCGGCGGCTTGCCGCCGAGGGGGCCGCGGTGATCGTCGTCGACGTCTCCGACGCCGCCGGACAGCAGGTGGCCGACGAGATCGTCCGGGCGGGCGGGCAGGCCGAGTACCGG
Organism: Kitasatospora sp. NPDC058965; assembly: GCF_042741245.1. Taxonomy (NCBI): domain Bacteria; kingdom Bacillati; phylum Actinomycetota; class Actinomycetes; order Kitasatosporales; family Streptomycetaceae; genus Kitasatospora; species Kitasatospora sp. NPDC058965. The sequence goes on along the minus strand of NZ_JBHYKG010000066.1, from coordinate 14,090 downwards.
CACGGCGACGTGTCCTCGGCCGCCGTCTGGGAGGAGCTGGCCGGGCACGTCCGCGAGCGTTACGGGCGGCTGGACGTGCTGCACAGCAACGCCTACGCGGTGGTCGTCAAGCCGGCCCACGCCCTGGCCGAGGAGGAGTGGGACCGGCAGCTCTCGGTCACCCTCAAGGCCTCCTGGCTGGCGGTGCGCGCGTTCGCCTACCTGCTGGGCGAGAGCCGCGGCTCGCTCGTGCTCACCTCCTCGGTGCACGCGCTGGTCGGGCTCCCCGGGCACCCGGCGTACGCGGCCGCCAAGGGCGCGCTGTGCGCGATGGGCCGTCAGCTCGCCGTCGAGTACGGCCCCGCGGTGCGGGTCAACACGGTGCTGCCGGGCCCGATCATGACGGCCGCCTGGGACCGGGTGGACGAAGGGGCCCGGGCCGACAGCGCGGCCCAGACCGTCGCCAAGCGGTTCGGCGAGCCCGCGGAGGTGGCGGCCGCGGTGGCCTTCCTCGCCTCCTCGGACGCCTCCTACGTGACCGGCGCGACCCTCGTGGTGGACGGCGGCTGGTCCGTCGTGAAGGACTCCTCGTGACCGGGGGGCGGATTCCGTATCGTCTACCGGCACGCACGCGCGACACGTACGAGGGGGAGCTCACATGAGCCGGCCGGCACGGGGACTGCACGGACAGGCGGTCGAGATCATCGGCGAGCGGATCGTCCGGGGGACGTACCCGCCGGGCGGCTCGATCCACCCCGACCTGATCGAGCAGGAGCTCGGCGTCAGCAAGACGGTCGTCCGGGAGGCGTTGCGGGTGCTCGCCGCCAAGGGCCTGATCGAGTCCCGGCAGAAGCGCGGCACCTACGTCCGGCCGCGGTCCGACTGGAACCTGCTCGACTCCGACCTGCTGCGCTGGCAGGGCCACGGCGTGCCGGCCGTCGACTTCCTGGACAACCTCGCCGAGGTCCGTGCCATCGTCGAACCGGCCGGCGCCCGCCTGGCCGCGCAGCGCCGCGACGAGGCCGACCTGGCGGCCCTCGACGACGCGTTGGCCGCGATGGCCGCCGCCGGCAGCGATGCCGACGCCGTGGTCGAGGCCGACCTGCTGTTCCACCGCGCACTGCTGGCCGCGGCGCACAACGAACTGCTCACCCGGATGGAGGTGGTGATCGAGGCGGGCCTGCGGGTGCGCGACCACCTCGTGCACGGCGCCGACTCCTGGGCCGACGCCGTGCCCGCCCACCGGGCCGTCCTGGACGCCGTGCGCGCCCAGGACCCCGCCGCCGCCGAGCAGGCCGTCCGGCGCCTGCTCGCCCAGGCCACGGCCGACCTGCGGACCGTGCTGGACGAGCCGGACCGGGGAGGGACGGGGTGAGGATCACCGCGCTGGAGACGTTCCTGGTCGCGCCGCGCTGGCTGTTCCTGCGGATCGCCACGGACGAGGGCCTGGTCGGCTGGGGCGAGCCGGTGGTCGAGGGGCGCGCCGAGACGGTGCGGGCCGCCGTCCACGAGCTCGCGGACCACCTGGTCGGCGCGGACCCGCTGCGGATCGAGCACCACTGGCAGGTGCTCACCAAGGGCGGCTTCTACCGCGGCGGCCCGATCCTCTCCAGCGCGGTGGCCGGCATCGACCAGGCTCTGTGGGACATCGCGGGCAAGGCCCACGGCGTGCCGGTCCACCACCTGCTCGGCGGTGCGGTCCGCGACCGGGTGCGGGTGTACGCCTGGATCGGCGGCGACTCGCCGAGCGAGCTGGCGGAGCAGGCCCGGGCCCAGGTCGAGGCCGGGTTCACCGCCGTCAAGATGAACGGCTCCGCACAGCTCCGGCCGATCGACACCCCCGCCCGCACCCGGGAGGTGCTGGACCGCGTCGCGCTGGTCCGCGAGGTGCTGGGCGACGAGCGCGACGTCGCGGTCGACTTCCACGGCCGGATGTCCACGGCAATGTCCCGCCGCCTCCTCCCGCTGCTCGAACCGCTGCACCCCCTCTTCGTCGAGGAGCCGGTGCTCCCCGAGCACGCGCACCGGCTGCGCGAGCTCGCGGATTCCACCACCGTGCCGCTGGCCGTGGGTGAACGCCTCTACTCCCGCTGGGACTTCAAGGACGTGCTGACGAGCGGCATCGCCGTCGCCCAGCCCGACGTCTCGCACGCCGGCGGCATCTCCGAGGTGCGCCGGATCGCGGCACTGGCCGAGGTGCACGACGTGGTGCTGGCCCCGCACTGCCCGCTCGGCCCGATCGCCCTGGCGGCCAGCCTTCAACTCGCCTTCTCCGTACCGAACTTCCTCATCCAGGAACAGAGCCTGGGGATCCACTACCACCGCGGCGCCGAGCTGCTGGACTACCTCCGCGACCCCGCGCCGTTCCGCTTCACCGACGGCCACGCGGCCCTGCCCACCGGCCCGGGCCTGGGCATCGAGCTCGACGAGGCGGCGGTCCGCCGGGCCGCCGAGGCGGGCCACCGCTGGCGCAACCCCGTCTGGCACCACCAGGACGGGGCGTTCGCCGAGTGGTGACCGCCGCCGCCTCCGCCCCCCACCAGCCCGGGAAGGCCGCCGTGCAGCTGACCGAACTGCCCCACCGCACCCTGGCCGTCGTGCGCGGCACCGACCGCGAGGCCGCGCTGCGCACCGTCCTCGCCCTGGTGGCCGAGGGCATCACCGCCACCGAGGTGTCCCTCACCACGCCCGACGCCCTGTGGGTGATCGAGCAGTGCCGTCGCGAGCTGGGGCCGGCGGCCGTGCTCGGCGCCGGGACGGTGCTGACCGCCGAGGACGCGGCCCGCGCGGCCGAGGCCGGGGCGGGCTTCCTGGTCACGCCCGGCCTGGTCGACCTGCCGGGTTCCGGACCGGCGGCCGAACTCCCCGTCCTGATGGGCGCGGTGACCCCGAGCGAGGTGCTCGCCGCCCGGTCCCGCGGCGCCCTGGCGGTCAAGCTCTTCCCCGCCGCCCCGGGCGGGCCCGGGTACCTCAGGGCCCTGCGCGATCCGTTCCCCGACGTGCCGTTCGTGCCGGTCGGCGGTGTCGACGCCGCGGCCGCGCTCGCCTACCTGGCGGCCGGCGCGGTCGCGGTGGGCGTCGGCTCCCCGCTGGTCGGCGACGCCGCGCGCGGGGGCGACCTCGACGAGTTGCGCGCCCGCGTGGCCCACTGGCGCAGCGTCGTGCCCGCGGCGGTGGCGGCGTGACCGGTGCCCACTCCCCCGAGGTCGTCACCGTCGGCGAGACCATGGCGGCCCTGCGCGCCACCGGCGCGATCAGGCTCGGCGCACCGATGGAACTCTCCGTCGCCGGCGCCGAGTCCAACGTCGCCATCGGCCTGGCGCGGCTGGGCCACGCGGTCGGCTGGGCCGGGCGGGTGGGCGACGACGAGTTCGGCCAGCTGGTGCTGCGCACCCTGCGCGCCGAGCGGGTCGACGTCTCGCACGCCCGGATCGACCGGGAGGCTCGCCCCACCGGCCTGCTGACCCGCGAGGACCGGGTGGGCGACCTGGTCCGGGTGCTCTACCACCGTGCGGGCTCGGCGGGTTCGGCGCTGCGCGCCGAGGACGTCCGGCAGGCCCTGGTCCCCGGGCTCCGCGTGCTGCACCTCACCGGCATCACGCCCGCCCTGGGCCGCACGGCCGCCGACGCCGTGCGGGCCGCCGCCGAGCGGGCCCGGGAGCTCGGCGCCACCGTCTGCTTCGACGTCAACTACCGCGCCCGGCTGTGGAGTCCGGAGCAGGCACGGGCGGCGCTGCGCCCGCTCGCCGGGCACGCCGACCTGCTGGTGGCCTCCGCGGACGAACTCCACCTGGTGGCCGCGGACCCCGGCCACGACGAGGCGACCGCGGTCGCCTCGCTGCTGGCCGAGGGCCGCCGGGAGGTGGTGATCACCCGCGGCGGTGACGGAGCGTCGGTCACCGGCGTCCACGGCACCGTTCACGCCGCCGCCCGACCGGTTCCGGTCCGCGACGTGGTGGGCGCCGGTGACGCCTTCGTCGCCGGCTACCTGTCCGGGCTGCTCGACGGGCTCACCCCCGCCGACCGCCTCCACCGCGCCACGACCACCGCCGCCTTCGCCGTCGCCACGCGCGGCGACTGGGAGGGCCTGCCCACCCGCGCGGACCTCCCGCTGCTCGACCGCCCGGCCGGCACTACGCTGCGCTAGCCGCGGCGGGTACGGCCTCGCACCGCCACCCGCCCGCGGTCACGGCGCGACGTACTCGACGGTCTGCATCATGCCGAGGTCCTCGTGGTGGAGCTGGTGGCAGTGGGCCACGGTGCGGCCGGTGAAGTGCTCGTACGCCACCAGGAAGGTGACGGAGTCTCCGGGCGTTCCCCCGGCCAGGCCGACGGTGTCGTGCCAGACCGGCGGGTCGAGCCGTCGACCGTTGCGGTGGGTGACGAGGAACTGGTTGGTGTGCAGGTGGAAGGGGTGGTTGAAGGCGGGCGCCGTCTCGCCGGACCGGACGGTCCAGCGCTCGACGGTGCCCAGCCGCAGGGTGTGATTGGTGAACCCGGGGTCGAACAGGCCGTGGGCGGGGTCGCGGGTGAGGTCGCCGCCGGGGTGCGCCGCGGGGGTCGCCCCGGTGCCCAGGATGCGGAAGGCGTTGGGGAACGGCCCGGCGAAGACGCCCGGATCGGCGTGGAAGACCACCTCGCGGTCCGCACCGGGGTGGGTGACGGTCCGCTCGTCGAGGTAGGGCCTGCCCCGGGGCAGTGCGGTCGGCAGGGCCATCGGCGGGTCGATCCGCTCCCCCGCGACCTCGACCGTCAGCAGCGGTCCGGGCACCCCGTCGGCCCGTAGTTCGTACCTGCCGGGCGCGTCGCCGCGGACCAGCACGTCGGCCCGGTTGCCCATCGCCAGCTCCACCAGGTCCAACGGGACCGGCTTCGGCCACGTGACGCCGTCCTGCGCGATCTGGTGCACCGTCGGGCCCGGCCGCGCTCCGGTGATCCGCAGGCGCAGGGCGGTGAAGGCGGTCGCGGCGACCAGTCGCCAACGCTGCACCTCGCCCGGCCGCAGCCGCAGGGTCGGGTTGACGGTGCCGTTGACGGTGAAGGTGGAGGGGACGCCGGTCACCCAACCGCCGGAGCTGAAGGCGGGGACCCTGCCGTCCTTGAGCTTGAGTTCGTTGATGCAGACGACGAGGTCGGCAGCCGCCGCGATCTCCGGGACCGCGTCGACGTCGCCTTCGACGACGATCACCCCGGCCATCCCGCCGACGACCTGCTCGGCGGTGGCCCCGTGCAGGTGCGGGTGGTACCAGTAGGTCCCGGCCGGGTGGTCGGCCGGGACGTGGACGACCGTGACGTACCGCGGCTCCGGGGCCCCGGTGGCGACCTCGTCCGCGGTGCGCGGGGCGAACTCGCGCAGGACGTTGTCGGCGATCCCGGAGGGGGAGACGTGCATCCCGTGGGTGTGCAGGTTGAAACTGTTGGGGTGGTGCGGGGTGTTGTGGCCACCGGAGTGGGCCGGGTTGGGCGGCAGGCCGTTGACCTGCGTCAGGTGCAGCGTGTCCCCGCCGCGCACGCGAAGGGTGGGCCCCGGGATCGACCCGTTGTAGGTCCGCGTGGTGACCGGTCCGTGGCCCGGCACCGGGACCGTGGTGAACCGGACGTCGAGCGTGTGCGCCAGCACCGACCACGGCGAGCCGGGCACCGGCCGCGAGCACGCCACGGCCGGCTGCGGAAAGCGCGCGGTCGGCGCCGCCGCGCCCGGTGCGTCCGCCCGCCGCCCGGCCAGGACCCGGCCGGGCGCCGCCGCGAGGCCCGCCACGGGGACGGCCTTGAGCACCGACCGGCGGCTGATCCCGCCACTGTCTCCCATGCCCGGACACGGTAGGTCCACCGACGCGGAGCACGCGGACGGCGCGCGGCACCTACGCCCGACCGGCCGCAGCACGCCGGTCCGCCGGGCGACCGCTGCGGCCGGACGGCCACCGTGTCAGCAGGAGACGCTCCCGCTCCCCACGTCCGTCCCGAGGACGCCGACGAACTCCTTGTACAGGTTGATCCGGTCGTCGCGCTCGGCCGGGTTCTTGCCGTCGCACTCCAGGGCGCCGTTGATGCTGCGGATCGTCTGGCCGAACCCCTTGCCGTGGGCCATCGCGTCGTGCGGCGTCATCGTCCCGGCGCCCTTCTGGCTGTTCCAGAACCAGAGTCCGGTCTTCCAGGCCACGGCCGGGTTCTTCTCGACCTGGTACGGGTCGTGCAGCAGGTCGATCCCCAGGGCGTCCCCAGCAGCCTTGTAGTTGAAGTTCCAGCTGAGCTGCAGCGGGCCGCGGCCGTAATAGGCACTCTGACCCGCCGGGCAGCCGTAGGGCTGGGACCGGTCGCAGTAGTGGGAGTAGTTGGCGGTGTTCTGCTCGACGACGAACCTCAGTCCGCCGGTCTCGTGGCTGACGTTGGCCAGGAACGCGGCCGCCTCGCGCTTGCGGACCGCGGCGTCCCCGGTGGTCGCGAAGGCCGGGTAGGCGGCCAGCGCGTCGGTCAGGCCCTTGTACGTGAAGAAGCCGTTCCGGTGCGGGAACATCTTGTTGTACTGGGCCTCGCTCACCACGAACCCGGCGGCCGACGCGGGCGCCGCCGGCACGGCGCCCGCGACGCCGACCGTGAGGGCGAGGGTGCCGAGCGCGGCCAGCACGCGGTTCCGGGTGCGGGAGACGGCACGGATGACGGACATCTGCACTCCTTCGGTAGGGACTGCTGCGCGCCGTCGCTTCGACGGCGAACCGACGGCGCCAGCATGTCGCAGAATCCCGGCCCGGCCGAGCTCCGCCGCCCCTGATTCACCCGGCAGACGGGTTGCTTCAAAGGGAATTGACGCTCCGCCGGGTCCGTGCCACCCCCGCGACCCTCACCGCTCGCGCAGGCTCGTCACCAGTTCCCTCGGCAGTCCGTGCGTCTCGTGCAGGTAGTGGAAGTCCTCCTCGCCCAGCGGGCCGCGGAACCGGGGGCGGCCCAGGATCCGCCGGCCCTGCTGCAGCAGGCGGTCGAACCGCCGTTCCTCGTCGAGCAGGACCTGGCGCACGAGCGACGGCTCGACGTCCTGGCGGAACCGGTCCAGGGTGTGCCGGATCAGCTCGTCCGGCAGGTCGCCCAGGGTGCGGCCCGGGTCGTCCTGCCGGAGCACCGTGAGCACCCGGCGCACCAGGCGGCGCAGCACGTAACCGCGACCGGTGTTCGAGGGGTGCACCCCGTCGCCGATCACCACGACGGCCGACCGCAGGTGGTCGCCGACCAGCCGCTGCGAGGGCTCGTCGAGCGGCCAGAGCGGCGGCAGCAGGCGGCGCCAGGGGTCGAAGACGTCGCACTCGTGGACCGAGCCGCGGCCCTGCAGCAGCATGGCCAGCCGCTCCAGACCGAGGCCGGTGTCGACGTTGCGCTGCGGCAGCGGGACCAGTGAGCCGTCGTCGAGCCGTCGGTGACGCATCATCACGTGGTTCCAGACCTCCACCCAGCGGTCGTCGCCGGTGGGCGTCGACTCGGGCGGGGTGTCGCCGGTCCACAGGAAGATCTCGGAGTCCGGACCGCACGGCCCGGTCGGCCCGTTGGACCACCAGTTGTCCTCGACGGTGCGTTCGACCGGGACGCCGTGCCGCTGCCACAGCTCCAGCGAGTCGGTGTCCGGACCGCACTGCTCGTCGCCGCCGAAGACGGTGGCGTGCAGCCGGCCGGGGTCGATGCCGAAGCCCTCGGTGAGCAGCCCGTACCCCCAGTCGAGGCTCTGCGGCCCCTCGTAGTCGCCGAGCGACCAGCTGCCCAGCATCTCGAAGACGGTCAGGTGGGTGCGGTCGCCCACCTCCTCCAGGTCGGTGGTGCGCAGGCAGCGCTGCACGTTGACCAGGCGTCGGCCCAGCGGGTGCGGCCGGCCCTCCAGGTACGGCGTCAGCGGGTGCATGCCCGAGGTGGTGAAGAGCACCGGATCGCCCGGCGGCGGCAGCAGGGTCGACCCGGTGATCCGGCGGTGGCCCCGGTCCTGGAGGTACTCGGTGAACGTGCGGACGATCTGCTCGGTCTGCATGGGGTGGCTCCTTCGCGTGTGCGGCGGGAGGCACCGGACGACGGACCGCACGGGCACGGGACCGGGACGGAAGCGTCCGGGACCCAGCAGCAGACCGTGTCCGGCTGCCCGTGGGTGTCGTGAGGACGTCAGGCGGCGGCAACCGGCGAGCTGGTCGCTCGCGCGGTCGCGGTGGTGGTTCGGCCCGTGACGTTCATGCCGCCGAGGCTAGCCCGCCGCACACGGCAGGGCCACCGAATTTCACCGCCCGGGGTGCGCAGCCCCCGCGGCCTCGACGCCGAGTTCGGCGAGCAGATCGCGGACGAGCTGCTCGATCCGGTCGCGGATGGGGCGGACGGCGGCGACGCCCTGGCCCGCCGGGTCCTCCAACGGCCAGTCCAGGTAGCGCTTGCCGGGGACGTAGGGGCAGGCGTCCCCGCAGCCCATGGTGATCACCACGTCGGAGGCCTGCACCGCCTCGGTGGTGAGCACCTTGGGGAGCTCGGCGGAGATGTCGATGCCGACCTCGGCCAGGGCCGCGACCACCGCGGGGTTCACGGTGTCGGCCGGGGCGGAGCCGGCCGAGCGCACCTCGACCCGGTCGCCGCCGAGCCGGGCCAGGAAGGCGGCGGCCATCTGGGAGCGGCCGGCGTTGTGCACGCAGACGAACAGCACGGACGGGACGGCGGGAGAGCTCACGGGTTCTTCCTTCGGCAGGGGGTGCGGCTGGATTCAGCGGCCGGAGACGGCCGGGCGGTGCTCGCCGTGCGGGACCACGACGTCCTCGGCGGCGGCGGGCGCCGGGCGTCCGAAGAGCACGGCGACCAGGGCGACGCCGAGCACCAGGCCGACGAGCTGGGCGACGACGAACCCCGGCACCGAGGCGGGGGCGATGCCGGCGAAGGTGTCGGTGAACGCGCGGCCGATCGTCACGGCGGGGTTGGCGAACGAGGTGCTGGAGGTGAACCAGTACGCGGCGCCGATGTAGGACGCGACCGCGACCGGGGCGAGGTGCGCGCGCCCCGCGCGGGTCAGGCCGAAGACCAGCAGCACCAGCCCGGCGGTGGCGACCACCTCCCCCAGCCACAGGTGCGGGGCCGAGCGCTGGTGCGCGGACCAGTGCACCAGCGGCTCGGCGAACATCGCGTCCGCCAGCACCGCACCGCCGATCGCCCCGAGGACCTGGGCGGGCAGGTAGGCGGCGACCTCGCGCGCCGTCGGTCCCTCGCCGCCGCGCCCGGTCCACCAGGCGGCCAGGGTCACCACGGGGTTGAAGTGCGCGCCGGAGACCGGACCGAGCAGGGCGATCAGCACGCCGAGGCCGAACACGGTCGCCAGGGAGTTGGCCAGCAGTTGCACGCCCACGTCCGGGGAGAGCTTCGCGGCCTGGATCCCGGAGCCGACCACGACGGCGACCAGGGCGCCGGTCCCGACGCACTCGGCGGCCGAGCGGCGCAGCAGCGGAGCCATCGCGGTCATCGCGCACCGCCTGCGGCGGCCGGGGCCTCCAGCAGCGCGGACAGCTTGGCCAGCGCGGCGGGCAGCACCCAGTAGTAGACCCAGGTGCCGCGCCGCTCGGAGCCGACCAGGCCGGCCTCGCGCAGCACCTTCAGGTGGTGGGAGATGGTCGGCTGGGACACGTCGAACGGGCCGGTCAGGTCGCAGACGCAGGCCTCGCCGCCCTCGTGCGAGGCGATCAGCGACAGCAGCCGCAGCCGCACCGGGTCCGACAACGCCTTGAACATCCGCGCCAGGTCGACGGCGGCTTCCTCGCCCAGCGGCTCGCGCACCAGTGGCGAGCAGCAGACCACGGCCTCGTCCTGCCCGAGGACGACCAGCTCTGAATTCGACATGCATCTATGTTGACAGCCATCGATGCACGGAGGCAAGCTCGCTGTATCGACATCTGTCGATACAGGACCTCCGACCGGGGAGCACCGCCATGTCCCGTGTACAGCTCGCCCTGCGCGTCGCCGACCTCGACGACTCGATCGCGTTCTACGCCAAGCTCTTCGCCACCGAGCCCGCCAAGCGCCGCCCCGGGTACGCCAACTTCGCCGTCACCGACCCCCCGCTCAAGCTCGTCCTCATCCAGGGCGAGCCCGGCGAGGACACCCGCCTCGACCACCTCGGCGTCGAGGTCGGGACCACCGCGGAGGTCACCGCCGCCGCCGCTCGCCTCCAGGACGCCGGCCTGGCCACCGTCGAGGAGAACGCCACCACCTGCTGCTACGCCGTCCAGGACAAGACCTGGGTGACCGGCCCCGGCAAGGAGCCCTGGGAGGTCTACGTCGTGACGGCCGACGCCGACACCCTCGGCAGCAGCGCCGACGGTGCGCCCGCCACCTGCTGCGGCAGCACCGCCGACTGCGCCTGCGGCAGCTGACGCCACCGTCGCCTCACCCCAGGGCGCGGTCCAGGTTGAAGGCCGCGCTGATCAGCGAGAGGTGCGTGAACGCCTGCGGGAAGTTGCCGAGTTGCTCGCCGGTGCGGCCGATCTCCTCGGCGAACAGGCCGACGTGGTTGGCGTAGGTGAGCATCTTCTCGAAGGCCAGCCGGGCCTCCTCCAGCCGGCCCGCGCGGGCCAGCGCCTCGACGTACCAGAAGGAGCAGATCGAGAAGGTGCCCTCGGCCCCGCGCAGGCCGTCCGGACTGGCCTGCGGGTCGTAGCGGTACACCAGGGAGTCGGAGACCAGGTCCGCGGCGAGCGCCTCCAGGGTGGCGAGCCACTTGGGGTCGGTGGGCGCGATGAACTTGGCCATCGGCATCATCAGCACGGAGGCGTCGAGGACCTGGTCGTCCAGGCCCTGGACGAACGCGCCGCGCTCCGCCGACCAGCCGCGCGCCATGACCTGCCGGTAGATCGCGTCCCGGGCCTGCCGCCAGCGCGGCAGGTCGGCCGGCAGGCCGCGCCGGTTGGCGATCCGGATCGCCCGTTCCAGCGCGACCCAGCACATCAGCCGCGAGTAGACGAAGTCGCGCCGGCCCGACCTGGTCTCCCAGATGCCCTCGTCGGGCTGGTCCCAGTGCTCGCAGAGCCAGTCGACCACCGCGCCGACCTCGTCCCAGTGGCCGCTGCTGATCGGCTGCCCCCACTTGTCGTAGAGGTAGACGGAGTCGATCAGCGCGCCGTAGATGTCCAGTTGGAGCTGTCCGGTGGCGGCGTTCCCCACCCGCACCGGCCCGGACCCGAGGTAGCCCTCGAACTGCGGCAGCTCGTACTCGGGCAGTTCGCAGCGCCCGTCGATGCCGTACATGATCTGCAGCGGACCGGTCTCCTTGGTGCCCCGCATGATCCCGTGCTCGGAGATGAAGTCCATGAACGCCGCCGCCTCCGAGGTGAAGCCGAGGCGGAGCATGGCGTAGGTGCAGAAGGCCGCGTCGCGGACCCAGACGTAGCGGTAGTCCCAGTTCCGCTCGCCGCCGACCAGCTCGGGCAGGCTGGTGGTGGGAGCCGCGACGATCGCGCCGGTGGGCGCGTAGGTGAGCAGCTTCAGGACCAGCGCCGAGCGGTGCACCATCTCCCGCCACCGCCCGTGGTAGCGGGAGCGGGACAGCCAGTGGCGCCAGAACCGGACGGTGGCCTCGAACTGCTGCTCCGCCTCCCAGCCGGGGCAGGCCCGCGGGCCGACGCCGGCGCCCACCCGGTCCAGGGCGAAGACCGCGGACTCCCCCTCCAGCAGCTTGAACTGCGCCCGCACGTCGGTGCCGTCGGTCTCGACCGGCACGGTGGCGGTCAGCGCCACGGACAGCGACGGGGAGCGGAACACCGCGTGGCCGCCGCCGAGTTCGACGGTGTGCGGCTCGACCCCGTAGCCGAACCGCGGCGCCACCCTCGCCGCGAACGGGAGCACCCCGCGCACGCACACCACCCGCCGGATCAGCCGGTGCCGGTCCGCCTCGCGGGACTCGTCGACGACGGGCATGAAGTCCTGGATCTCCGCGACCCCGTCCGCCGCGAAGAACCGCGTGATCAGCACGTTGGTGTCGGGGAAGTAGAACTGCCGGGTCCGGGCCGGCACGTCCGCGCGGAGTTCGAAGCAGCCGCCGCGGTCCGCGTCGAGGATGGACGCGAACATGCTGGGTGCGTCGAAGCGCGGGCAGCAGTACCAGTCGATGGTGCCGTCGGTGGCGACCAGCGCGGCGGTCCGGAGGTCGCCGATCAGGCCGTGCTCCGAGATCGGCAGGTACCGGGAGCTGCCCGGTCCTGCGTGTCCGCCGTTGTCGTCCTGCGCCATGGCGGCCTCCTCACCCGGTGGTGCCGGGCATCGGGGCGAAGCTCTCGTCCCATGCTAGGTCCGGTGGTCGAACCGCCGCCTGCGCGGCCGCGTGCCCCTGTTCCGGTGAAACTCGCGCCCCCGGTCGGTCCGCTGCGCCCGAATGCCGCCGCGCCGTGCGCCAATGGACGGCGAGGGTCGGGCCGGCCGGTCACGGGCGCGAGGAGCTGGGACGCCATGGGCAGATGGAAGGCGCTGGCCGTGCTGGGGACGGCGCAGTTCCTGATGGTGCTCGACACGGCCGTGATGAACGTGTCGATCAGTCAGCTGGTGGAGGACTTCGACACCGAGGTCACCGCGATCCAGACGGTCATCACCCTGTACGCGCTGGTGATGGGCGCCTTCATGATCACCGGCGGCAAGCTCGGCGACCTGCTCGGGCGGCGGCGTGCGTTCGGCATCGGGCTGGTGGTCTACGCCGTCGGCTCGGCGATCACGGCCGTGGCGCCGGTGCTGTGGGTGCTGGCGGTCGGGTGGTCGGTGATCGAGGGCCTGGGCGCCGCCATCGTCCTGCCGGCCCTGGCCGCCCTCGTCGCGGGGTGCTACCGGGGCCGGGAACGGGCGCTCGCCTTCGGTGTCATCGGCGGCCTGTCGGGGGTGGGCATCGCCGTCGGCCCGCTGCTCGGCGGGTGGGTGACGACGTACCTGACCTGGCGCCTCGTCTTCGCGGGCGAGGTGGTGGTGGTCGTGGTCATCCTCCTGCTGCTGCGCTGGATCGACGTCCCGCCCGAGACCGGGAAGCGGGTGCAGCTCGACGTGGTCGGCGCCGTGCTGTGCGCGGCCGGCCTGGCCGGGGTGGTGCTCGGCATCCTGCGGAGCAGCACCTGGGGGCTGGTGCGGCCGACGAACCCGCCCTTCACCGTGTTCGGGTTCTCCCCCACCCTGTTCGTCATCGCCGCCGGCGGCGTGCTGCTCGGCTGCTTCGTCAGCTGGGTGCGGCACCGCGAGGCACGCGGGCAGGACCCGCTGGTCCGCCTGGCGCTGCTGCGCGTCCCGCAGCTGCGGGCCGGGCTGCTGATGCTGCTGACGCAGAGCACCATCCTGCTCGGCCTGTTCTTCGTCATCCCGCTCTACCTGCAGGTGGTCCAGGGCTTCGACGCGTTCCGCACGGGGGTGCGGCTGCTGCCCGTGTCGATCACCATGCTGGTCGCCGCCATGAGCGGCCCCGCGCTCGCCCGGGTCGCCTCGCCCCGGTCGGTCGTCCGGGCGGGCCTGCTGGTCATGCTCGGTGCCGTCCTGTGGCTGCTCGCCACCATCCAGCCCGTCATCGACGACCTGAACTTCGCCCTCGCGATGGCCCTGCTCGGGCTGGGGATGGGCCTGCTGGCCTCCCAGCTGGGCTTCACCGTCCAGTCCGCGGTCGACGAGCAGGAGCGCAGCGAGGCCGGCGGACTGCAGAACACCGCCCAGCAGCTCGGCTCCGCCGTCGGCACCGCGCTGATCGGCGCGATCCTGATCGCCGCCCTGGCCGGTGCGTTCAGCCGGCAGATCGCCGCCAACCCGCAGATCTCCGCGGAGGTCCGCACGCAGGCCGGGGTCGCGCTGGAGGCCGGCGTGCAGTTCGTGTCCACCGAGCAGCTCTCGACGGCCCTGGCCGAGGCGCAGGTCCCGCCCGACCAGGCCGAGCACCTGGTGGACGCCTACGCCACCGCGCAGCTCAACGGCCTGAAGACGGCGATCCTCGCTGCGGGCGGCATCACCCTCTGCGGCTTCGCCTTCACCCGCCACCTCCCGGCGCAGCGCCTCGGTGCACCGGAGGAGGCCACCGCGCCCGCCGCGTGACCTGCCCGACTGCGGGTCACGGCGGCGGCCGGCCGGCGGCCCGGGTGCGGGCTCGCGCTCCGCCGCCC